>NZ_QYZY01000278.1:0-3286 GCF_003838035.1 Desulfonatronospira sp. MSAO_Bac3
TGATAATCATCGGCCAAAACCCTGTCCTGCTGCCGTTGCTGAGAAGAGCTGATTACCACTGGTGAAAGCAGGAGTGAAAAGGCAGTGAAAAGTATTAGAAAAGCAAGTCTTGAATGCAAAATGATTCCCTTTAGACTCAGCACAAATTTCAAAGAAACATGTTGGTAACTTATTCTGACATCCCGCCCCCCTGGAGAGGATTACGGGCACGGCGTCAAATCTCCTCCACTTGTGGAATAAAGTATGGGTGTACGGGGGTATCCATGTCTGGGTGTAAAGATATTTTGATTCCATACGCCCATACTTCTTATAAGTCTTATTCTGCATACCTGGCAAGAACCTTTTCCAGATCTTTTAAGCGCACCGGTTTGGCCAGATAGTCATCCATGCCGGCCTTAAGGAACTTCTCCCGGTCCCCATGCATGGCGTAGGCGGTCATGGCGATTATGGGAATTCGGTTCTTAGATTCAGGTGAGGAATTGAGAGATTGAGGAATTGAGGGATTTGGGGATTCAGGGATTGGCTCTCCGACCTCCGAGGTCCGGTCTCCGTCCTCTGCCCTCTGCCCTTTATCCTCTGCTCCATGCTCCATGCCTGCCCCGTGAAACAGCCCAAAGGGCTCCCTGTCGTAGACTGGAGTTTCACTGGGGCTCCATGCCCCATGCTCCATGCTTCTTATCCGCCTCGTGGCCTCTACTCCATCCATGACCGGCATCTGGATGTCCATGAGGATACAGTCGAAATCCTGATGAGCTAGCAAATCCAGGGCCTGTTGTCCGTTTTCTGCAATGGTCAATGTATGTCCCAGTTTTTCCAGCATGGCCTGCAACAGATAATGGATAAGCCTGTCATCCTCGGCCATAAGGATGCGCAGTCCCTTTTTTGCTTTCTGCAGCTGCCCTTCCTGCTGATTCCTGTACTGGATCATTTCCCCGGGAAGCCTGAATGGCAGGGCCACGTACACCGTGGTCCCCTGATTTTCAGTGCTGTCAATGCTGATGCTGCCCCCCATGAGATCCACAAGACGGCGGATAATGGCCAGGCCCAGTCCGGCTCCCTGGTATCTGCGGGTATAGCTGCTGTCCACCTGGACAAAAGGCTGAAAAAGATTTTTAAGCCGGTCTTCGGGTATGCCTATGCCTGTATCCGAAATAACAAACAGCACTCTTTGTTCACCATCAGAGGAAGCCAGTGGGGTCATTTCCAGGGTGATCTCTCCTTCATCCGTATACTTGAAGGCATTGCCCAGCAGGTTGAACAGGATCTGACGCAGTCTTACCTCATCTCCCACAATCTTTTCCGGCATTTCCGGATCCAGTTTGCAGGACAGGGACACGTTCTTGTCTTTTATGTTGACTTTGAACAGGTCGGCTACGGAATCCACCAGCTCTCCGGGGTTGAACTCCTCATCAATGATTTCCATCTTACCGGCCTCCACCTTGGACAGATCCAGAATGTCCGACAAAAGCCGGGTCAGGCGATTGGCAGCAGTAATACCCAGATCAACAAATTCTTTCTGCTCATGGTCCAGGTCAGTGGTGGCCTGCAATACATCCAGCATGCCCATGATGCCGTTTAAAGGAGTACGCAGTTCGTGGCTCATGTTGGCCAGAAATTCGCTCTTGGCATGGTTGGCCGCCTCGGCCTGCTGCCTGGCCAGCTCCAGTTCCTGTTCAGCTTTTTTAATGAATGTAATATCCTGAATGCATACCAGAACCCTTCCCTGGCCACCCACTTCCAGATAGCTGGTGTTAAGCAGCAGGCATTTGCTGATATTTTCCCCTTCATGAAAAAAAGGCAGCCAGGCCTCAATATTTTTTCTGTTTTGCTGGTCTGAAAAAGTCTGCAACACACTCAATCTCACCCGGCATGTCTGACAGGCCTCCCCAAAGCCGCACCCCTCTGGATGATCCAGATGATTCAGGCAACGAAAAGCCTCACCAGCCCTTTGCCCCACCATCTCCTGCATGGGTCGGCCGGCAAAATCAGCAGTCACTCCATTGACTTTCTGCACACGTCTGTCTTCATCTACCAGGAGCATGGCCACAGGTGCATGCTCGTGAATGGCTGAAAGTTCAGCAGTAGTGCTTTGCAGTTCCTCCATCATCCGCCTGGACTCAGTGATGTCAAAAATATAATGAACATAAAGATCTTCTGAAAGCGGTGCCCATATTCCTTTATACCATGCCCCTTGATGTTCGACCTCTATTTGCTGCAATTGACCGCTTTTCCATAGCTCCGGTGCCAGGCAGAAAGAGCAGGGGGCATCGAGTAGAGCATGTGTCTGAAAACAGGTCTTACCCGGAACCGCACCCATTTCTCGCCCGGCCCTGTTGGAGGATACAATTTCCCGGGTACCTTTCTTCAAAAGGAAAGCAACACAGTTTGGTATGTTGTCCAGCAAGGCATTTCTAAGTTTGAACTCTTCTTCCAGGTGCTTCTCTACCCGCTTGCGCTCGGTGATGTCCCGGCAGACGCAGAATATGAGTTTTCGTCCGCCTATCACAGCTCCGTTGGTGCTGATTTCAACGTCATAGAATGTGCCGTCCTTTCTTCTATGACGAGTTTCGAAGTGGTCGCCTTCTGTGTCAACTCTTTGCAGTATTTCAAGAAGCTGTTCACGAGTGTAATGGGGCTGCCAGTCCCATAAATGAAGTTTCTGGACCTCATGGGAAGTGTATCCAAGCATGTCAGCAAAACGCCTGTTTGCTTCATGGACGCTACCATCATCATTTAATACAACAATCCCGTCCTTAGACTGATCAACAAGAATATGACGTTGAGCAGCCTCATTACGCAGATCATCTTCTACCAGTTTACGCTCTGTTATATCCGTAACAAAACCTTGATAATGGACTTCATTTTTTTCCTTATCGCGTATTGCCCTGGTTTTTTGGGAAGTCCAGATAATAGCGCCGTCCCTGCGGAGCATCCGATATTCATAATTTACCAGTTCGTCCTTTTCACTCAGAAGACGTTTGAACTCTTCTCTGTCATCAGCATCGGCATATAGTTGTGACGCAATATCTGTTACTGAAATCAGCATATCCTGCGGCGAATCGTACCCGAACATTCTGGCCAGGGCGGGATTGACAAAGAGTAACCTGCCCTCCGGCGTGGAAGTGTAAATGCCCATGGGGGCGTCTATGAACAGATCCTGACACTGTTCCGGGGAGGGAACAGATAAATCCTTGGAAGCAGGGTCCTGAGGCATGGTTTACTCCAAGCAGGTTTTAAAGATGACCAGCAAAAAAATTAAGCGCATGTAAAATAAAGTACCAATCCA
>NZ_QYZY01000279.1:0-4441 GCF_003838035.1 Desulfonatronospira sp. MSAO_Bac3
AACCGGCTTCTATTCAGGCCAAGCAGGGGAGCTACACCGTGCCCTGGATTTATTTGTGTGGTGGAAGCTTAAGCAAGTTCCAGACGCAGAATTTATACAGATGCCTGCGACAGAGTGTTGCCACGCCTCGATCTGCTCCCCTCCTTGGCTAAGGAGGGGTTGGGGAGTGGTTCGATATTTAGCTCCCTTCCTTAACCGGCTTCTTTTCAGGCTAAGCAGGGGAGCTACACCGTGCCCTGGATTTATTTGTGTGGTGGAAGCTTAGGCAACTCCCGGAAAATAGAATTATAAACCTGGGTGGGCGGCGACCTCTTAATTTTCCGCATGATGCCCAGAACTCCCCACCCTGAAACTATTACGTTATTTTCAGGTAGTTGCCTAAGGTAGTTAATTCAAGCTGTTGTTCTTCAACCATAAACAATAACGGACAGTCAAAAGTTCTAGCGCAACACGCTGGAATAGTTATAGTTTTTTAATCCCAGCTGTCTAATTACATTTAAAACATAACCACCTGAAATCAAAAGCTTTTTTCTTTAACTATTAACTGATAATTTTTATCTCTCAAATACTAAACATGAAGATTAAAACCACCTTTACCATATTCTACGTTTTTCTGGCCCTAATCTACTCTGGTTGCCAGGCCCTGGCCTCGGAAATGAAAATCCTGGATCAGCAAACCATCCAGGATCAAGGGGGCAGAACCATCCAGGTGGATGAGCCCTTTGAGCGTATCATCTCCCTTTATGGGGCCCATACGGAAAACCTTTTTTCTCTCGGCCTGAACCAGGAAGTCATCGGAGTGGGCATGAACGAGTGTTACCCTCCCCAGGCCCTGGAAAGACCGTCTTTTTCCTACCAGGAAGGCCCGGAAAAAATCCTGGCCCACAGGCCGGACCTGGTGCTGGTGAGACCCATGATTGACTGGGCCTATCCCCGGCTCATGGATACCCTGGAGCGCTCCGGAATTACCATAGTTTCCCTGCAGCCCGGCAGCAAAGATGAAATGTTCAAGTACTGGAAGATACTTGGCATTCTTACCGGAAAAGAGGAGCAGGCCCTGCAGATGCAGGAGAACTTCAAGGCCGGACTGGAATACGCCCGGAGCCTGACCGCTCATGTGGAGGATAAAAAAGGCGTGTTCTTTGAATCCATACATGAACAACTCAAGACCTTCTCCCCGGATTCCATGCCCATGCTTGTACTGGAAGCAGCAGGAGGCGAAAACGCTGCATTAGATGCACGTCAGGTGCGCGGCACCAACATTGCAGATTTCGGGCAGGAAAAACTTTTGTCCAGGGCGGATAAAGTCCAGGTTTATCTTTCCCAACAGGGCCCCATGAACCAGGCCAGCCCTGAAAATATTAAAAAACGCCCCGGTTTGCACCTGCTTAAGGCAGTACAGCAGAACCGGGTTTACGCTATTGACGAAGTCCTGGTCTCCAGGCCCACCATGCGCCTTCTGCAGGGGATATACGTGGTGGGGGAACACCTTTACCCGGATATATTCCACGAAGACACCCGGGAAAAACTCGACAACTACCGCAAAATGCAAGGCAGTGAATCTGAAGACTCCTGATAGCTTGACTCCCAAAGGAAAACCAATGAACAACAGACAAGGAAAACTCTACGGCATAGGAGTGGGGCCGGGCGACCCGGAACTGATACCCCTCAAGTCAATCAACATTCTCAAAAAAGTAGACGTGGTCTTCTGCGCCTCTTCCAGCAAAAACAACCACAGCCTGGCCGTAAACATCGCCAGGGAATATCTTCCAAAGGATACCCTGATTCACAGGCTGCCCTTTCCCATGACCATGGACAAGGAAGTGGCCTCTAAGGCCTGGTCTGAGCACGTTAACACCATCCTGGCTGAGCTGAACCAGGGCAAGGACGCAGCCTTTCTCACCCTGGGAGACCCCCTGACCTATTCCACTTTCGGCTACCTCATGCAGTGCCTGCAATCCAACGCCCCGGAAATCCGCATCGAAACCGTCCCCGGCATCACATCCTTTCAGGCTGCAGCAGCCGCCACCAACACCACCCTGGTGGAGGGCGAGGAAAGCCTGCTCCTGCTTTCAGGGGTCCAGGGCGGAGACAAGCTCCGGGAGATGTCCTCCAGGGTGGACAACGTGGTCTTTCTCAAGGCCTACAAAAATATTACGGATATCTGCGAGGCCTTGGATGAAAGCGGGCGGATGAAGACGGCGGTGGGCGTGGTTCGCTGTGGCTTCCCGGACCAGGAAGTATTTCAGGATGTAAAAGAGCTCTGCAGCCAGGAACCTAAGTACTGGACCCTGATTATATCCAAGCCGGGGCAGGAAGAATGAGGTTTTTGCAGCCGTTTCTGGCCGCGCTGCAGTTTTTGACCATAATACCTGTCGGCGGCCAGATACCGCAGACGGCCCTAGGGAGGGCCATGCCCTGGTTTCCTGTGGCCGGACTGGTCATCGGTGTGGGTGCCGGGCTGGCATACACTCTGACCCTGCTCCTGGGACTGCCGCCCATGGCCGCCTCATTAGTGGGGGTTTTGGTTTTGTCCGGCCTGAGCGGTTTTCTGCACCTGGACGGAGTGGCTGATACAGCTGACGGTTTTTTCAGTGCCAGGTCCAGGGAGAAAATCCTGGACATCATGCGCGACAGCCATGTGGGGACCATGGGCGTTGTAGGCCTTTTTGCTGTTCTGGGTCTAAAGTGGGCCGCTCTGACCTCCATGCCCCCGGTGGCCGCCTGGAAGGCCCTGGTCCTGGCCCCGGTACTGGGGCGCGCGGCCCAGGTGTGCAGTATGGCCCTGCTGCCCTACGCCCGCTCCACCGGCGGACTGGCTTCCATCTTTATAAACAGCCGCCGCAGGTCCGACATATACTGGACCCTTGGCATTGCAGGCATCGCATCCCTGCTGGCAGGAGGTGCCGGCGTGGCCGCCCTGATCCTGGGTGCTGTGGCAGCATATCTTTTCAGCCTGTGGTGTTTGAAAAAAATAGGCGGCATCACCGGAGATACAGTGGGAGCAGCCACAGAGGTTGTGGAAACAGCCGCTCTGTGCGCCATCTGCGCCATAGTGGTTTGATAATCCTGCGTATATCCGGAACATAAGGAGTTACTCATTGACTTTAAAATCCAATTCCACATGGCGGCTGGGGACTACATCCTACATCATCCCGGACCACATCCTGCCCAACCTGTATTATCTTCAGGACAAGGTGGATGATGTGGAACTGATACTTTTTGAGTCCGGAGAACAGTCCAGCATCCCGGATGCATCCCAGGTACGCCTGATGCAGTCTCTGGCTAAGGACTCCGGCCTGAGCTACACCGTGCACCTGCCCCTGGACCTGTATCCCGGAGCCCGGGATGAAGCCTTACGCCGCACCTGTACAGAAACCTGGAAACGCATTGTCGGGCTCATGCAGCCAGTGGACCCAGTGGGCTGGGTGGTGCACCTGAACGATCCTCCCCGGGACGAAGACTTCCTGCCCGCCTGGCAGGAGCAGTGCCGCAAAAGTCTGGAAGAACTTTCCCGGGAAGTTGAACCCGGGCTGTTATGCATTGAAAACTTAGACTACGACCATGAACTCATCTGGCCCTGGGTGCTGGAGATGGGCTTTTCCCTGTGCATGGACCTGGGCCACCTCCAGGTCCGGGGAGAAGACCTGCCGGCATGCCTGGACAGATGGCTGGACCATGTCCGGATAATTCACCTGCATGCCCTCAACAGTGAGGGCCGGGACCACACAGGGCTGCAGCACATGGACAGAGACCTGCTGGCCTGGCTTTTATCGAGCTTTGACAGCAAGACACGGCCCTTGGTGGTCACCCTGGAAATCTTCTCCAGCAAACATTTTCAGGGCTCTCTAAAGGCCATACAGGAGGCCAGGCAGTGAACCGGGTGACGTATATCTGCGGCGGATGCAGAAGCGGCAAAAGCTCCTTTGCCCTGCAGCTGATGCAGACCTTTGAGCGAAAAGCGTTTATAGCCACGGCCCAGGCCCTGGATGAAGAAATGCACCAGAGAATCCAGAGACACCAGCAGGAACGCGGACAGTCCTTTTTTACTGTTGAAGAACCACTGGACCCGGCACAAGCCCTGTCCCGACTCTCCGGGGACACCCAGGCCGCAGTCCTGGACTGCCTCACCGTATGGCTGGGCAATCTCATGCATCAGGAGCTTGTGCAGGACAACACCTGCCAGCAACTGGAAAATTTCTTTGCCCTGCTTGCATCCCCGCCCTGCCATGTATTCGTGGTCAGTAACGAACTGGGCATGGGCCTGGTCCCCGGTGACTCACTTTCGCGCAGGTACCGGGACATGATGGGCCGCATCAACCAGCGGACCGCATCCCTGGCCCATGAGGCCTATTTTGTGGTCAGCGGGATGCCTCTCAGATTGAAATAACCACCTGCAAACCAAAGGAACAGCCAATGACTCTACTGGAGCAATCCATCC
>NZ_QYZY01000280.1:0-2374 GCF_003838035.1 Desulfonatronospira sp. MSAO_Bac3
ATGCCTCTTGCGACCAAGCTCCTGAGACACTGCTCTGTGCCGGCTGACTTCGCGCTGCATAAAATACTTCTTCCGGGTCTCGGACATGGGTGAATTTTCAATCTGTGCAAGGTTATCCCGGTAGGCCTGCATCTCGGCATCCCAGGCCACTTCAGTCTGTTTCCAGAGGTTGCCGATGGCCCAGAGTTCTTTGTCGGTGTAAAGAACAGGGTCCACCGCACTCATTGCCCGGCAAGGCGAAAGCAGCGCTAAAAAGACTATCAATCCTATACAGATCAAGTGCTGCAAAAAAAATTTCAGGCATAAATCATTATTCACACTGTTCACTCCTTAAACAGGGTAAGCATACCCAACCGGGTTTACCTCCAGGAACTTTTTTCCATATATTCCGCCAGGGACTCGAGTTCTCCTGCATGCCGGGCCAGGTCCGGATCATCCGAATTCCGGGCTTTATCTGACCAGATCCGTACCTGAACCTGGTTGGCCCCCAGAAGGTCCATATCGTGCTCAACAAGATTCAGCACCAGACTTACATAACCCGACGGCAGCCTGTCCCAGGCCCGCAGCGCCCGCACCGTGAGCAGGTCTTCTTCAGCCAGCTGTTGCAGTGTATACTGCTGCCTGGTTTCCGGCGGGGCATCCTGGGCTTCTAAAGCGGCCAGACCCTCCCGGACCAGATAAGCTGTGTCGTAAAGCCTGCTGCCGGCTACTTTAATGTCCGGCTGCAGTCCCTCAGGAGAACAGGGGGTTTCTTCAGGGCCCAGGACATATCCGTTGGTCATCTGCAGAACTGAACCATCGGACAGAGAAATCCGGGTCTGGGTGCTGCACTTGCCATAGGACGGCTCTCCTGCCAGGAGTGCTTTGCCGTGAAATTTAAGTGCTGCGGCGAAAGCCTCTGCCGCGCTGGCTGTATCCGGCCCTGTAAAAACAACTATCCGCCCTGAGAGCTTCTCCCCGGGAGGCGAGTTGACCAGTGTCTTGCCGGATTTTTTCGTCCAAAGGCCCCCCAGGGACTTGCCGGGCTCAATAAACAAAGCGGCGCAGTCCAGGGCCTCGAAAAGGTCTCCTCCCGTGGATTCGCGCAGGTCAATAAAAACCGGGCTGCTGCCTGCCCCCAGATAATCGATACTCACCCTGAGAGAGGCCCTGGTTCTCCCGGCTGCAAAATCCCGGATTCTCAGCACGGCCTGATCCTGGGGCTGCAAAAGCTCCACATGCAGAGGCCGGACAGCCTCTCTTTTCACACGGAGCTCTACCATGCCCTTCCCGGATAAAGGCCTGAGCTTCAGGTCAACCATCTTTCCCGGAGGCCCCTGAAGCATGGCTGCTGCTTTTTCAAGCTCTTCTCCGGCTACCCTGATTCCGTTAACTTCAAGAAGTACCGATCTCTCTGTCACTCCTGCTCTGGCCAGAGGACCATCCTGATAGGGTGAAACCAGGATCTCTTCGTCCCTGGAAAAAATCTCGGCCCCTATGCCTGTATATTGCGCTTCCAGGGCAGTCTGATGTACTGACTCGCCTTTTGCAAAATACCTGGCGTAGGCATCCAGAGACTGGAGATCATCCTGCAGAGTGTCTTTGCTCAGACTCTGCAGCAAAGCCTCATCCGGCGGGTCCGGCAGGTGCTGACGCAAAACCTGGCGTATTTCCTCCAGCAAAGGCTTCGCAGCAAGATCTGCCGGAAAAAAAAACAGCAGCAGAAAAAGCCAGGGTAGATGTTTTTTCATATAAGCACTTCCAGTTTCCAGGCAGTTAACACAAACTTCCAACAAACATGTTGATAACTTTTTCTGACATCCTGCCCCTCTGGATTAGATTACGAGCACGGCGTAAACTCCCCTCCTTAGCCAAGGAGGGGCCGGGGGTGGTTGTAACCGATCCCTTCATTGTCTCTCCCCTACTTTAAGAAGAAAGTATGGCTGTAGATGGGTATCCATGTGCGGGTGTAAAGATATTTTGACTCCCATACCCCCATACGCCCTTACTCCCATACTTCTTAAGGCCGGAGGGTGGTTGTAACCGATCCCTTCCTTATTTCGGATGTTGCCCCGAAGAGACCTCTTTTTCCGCGCAGGGTCGAGGAAAAAGCCTATAAATTTACCAGACTATTTCTGAACATTTCATAAGCCCCACCCCCAGGAGCAGCCGGGGCACAGGACCCTTTGACCTGCTGCTCCCTCGCAACCTAACCGCTGAGTTCCAAGGCCAGCTCCAGCAAAAGCTCGTACTCCTCCTGCAGGTAGCGCCTCTGCTCTTCCAGCTGCCTGCGGCGCAGGTCCACCTCTTCCCCGGCATCGCCGTGGCCATGGGTGCCTTCCAGCTGATCCAGGGCGCTTAGCTCCTGCTCCTGTTTTTGCAGGCCACTTTGCAG
>NZ_QYZY01000281.1:0-2036 GCF_003838035.1 Desulfonatronospira sp. MSAO_Bac3
TATGACCAAAGACATGTTAATACCCTCCTTCGAGTTTTTGAAGGGTCAAAGCAATGGCGGTGCCATATAAAATTAGTTTTTTAAAAACAGTATCTTATAACCATGTAAAAAAGGTGAAAATGGGTAAACAGGCGAAATGCGGTAAAATCTTCCCAGTGCTGAAGATGAAATTTTGAAGCTCAAGGCTAAAAGGTAAGATAAAACAGATGTTCCGAAGTAACTGTCGGGCATGCTTAGACTATTTTTTCCTGGCTTGATCGATAACTATTAAGTGGGTGCCGGAACCAGGTAAGGTTTCTTGTCTGAAAGGATGGCCCTTAATTTGCATTGAAAATCTAAAACAATGTCAAATAAAGGAGCCTGACATGAACGGAAGTCATGCTGTTTTTCACCTGGTGGACGTCTCCAGGGATCTGAAGCGGGAAATAGAAGACAACCTCCCCGGTGATACTGCTGTTAATGAGGTGGACGGCTCCAATTCCCTGTCTACAGACGGTGGAAGCCAGTCCAGTATAGACGTTCTCTTTCTGAGCCCCGGCAGATGGGAAAAGATGGATCAGGAAATGCGGGACTGGTTGGAAAGCCGTAATCAGCACTTAGTGCTGGTTCTTGAGGATGAGCAGCAGAAGCCGGAGCAGGAGTACAGTGTATCCGCCTCTTTTCTGGGTTATCTTCGTCGTCCGGTGACCAGAAACGCCCTGAAAAGTATCCGGGACAAGGCCAGGGAAGTGCAGGAGCTTTATACTGACCTGCACCTCATGGCCAAAGAGATTGTACTGGAGCGCGAGCTTCTGACGCGTAAAAACGCCCAGCTGGAATTTTTGAACCGCATTCTGACCAGCACCTCACAGACCCTGGACCTTAAAGAAATCCTGCACCAGACTTCCAAAGAGTTTGGGACACTGCTCGGGACCACCGGGCTGGCAGCAATCTTCTGGAACTATGACAATGAGGATCTGTTTGCGGAAATATATCTGCCGGAAATCAAGTCCCTTAAAACAAGGCAGAAATGGACCGGGCACCTTATGGAAATAGTTCAGAGGTTTGAAGGCAGTATGCCCAGACATTACCATACAGTGGTCATGGGGGAGGGGGAAAATACCCTGAGCAAGCCTCCCAGTCATGCCCGGCAGATAATGCTTCCCCTGCAGGCCGGGCAGAAGACTTTCGGGGCCATTATCCTGGATGCAAAAGAGATCCTGAACCTGGGTAAAGACCAGGTGACGATAATAAACAGCGCCGCCAGGCACCTGTCCCTGAGCCTCCGCAACGCTTTAAAATACAAAGCGGTCAAGTACGAGGCCGAATTTGACGGACTGACCTGCATCAACAACCGTCAGCATTTTGACAAGAAACTCAGAAAAGAGCTTAAAAGACATCAGAGGCAGGGGAATTCCCTGAGCCTGATCATGCTGGACCTGGATCATTTCAAGGCCCTCAATGATACCTACGGTCATGTCACAGGAGACATGGTGCTCAGAAAAATAGGGGAAATCCTGGTGGATACCGTCAGGGAAACGGACTTTCCCGCCCGCTACGGTGGAGAGGAGTTCGTCATCCTCCTGCCCGAGACTACAGAGGAACAGGCCTGGCTGCTGGGCCAGAGGATCCGCCAGAAAATCGGCCAGACCGAGTTTGAAGTGCAGGGCAAAAAATTCAGCATTACCGCCAGCCTCGGTGTGGCCTCCATAAAGCCCGGCCCCCTGACACCTAAAGACACCCTGGTGGAACAGGCGGATCAGGCCCTTTATCTGTCCAAATTCAACGGACGCAACATGGTCTGCACCTCGGCAGACGTCTGCATGGAACAGGCTGTTTCCAATTAGAGGCTTTCAATCATTTAGTAATAAGGAAGGGATCTCATATAACCACCCCCGGCCCCTCCTTGGCCAAGGAGGGGAGCTATTAAGTGCCTGTAATCCAGAGCGTTCTACGCTCGCTAAGCCTGCCACGCGCTTGGAGTGGTTCAAAAACAGACGCCTGCATGGACCAGGCTATTTCCAGGTAGAGGCTTTCAATCATTTTGTAATAAGGAA
>NZ_QYZY01000282.1:0-5026 GCF_003838035.1 Desulfonatronospira sp. MSAO_Bac3
CTCACTCAGACAAACGCACTCTCCAGGTCCTGGGCAGCCTGCCTTGCTTCCTGCTCCCTGCCGGCAGGAACGGGCACGCGCACCAGGATATCCCCGCCCCCGTGGCCCAGCTGGAAATAATGGATGACCAGGCAGGGGTTGGCCCCGGTTTCCACCGCGGCTGACTGAAACCTGTGAAAGAAGCCGGTCCAGGTGTGGGTCTGCCCCCCGAGGTACAGGCCCTTGAGTCCTATGTGGGCCTCAAAAGGGCCACGCAGGAGACGCCGCCGGGAAAACACCGGAACTGATACGGCGGTGAAGACAAGCGCAAAAAACACCCCGCTTATGATCATCACTGCCAGCACCCCGGCCAGCCAGGAGACCACCAGGGCTGCGGCCAGGAGTACAAGGCCTATAAAAGCCAGCTTCTGCAGCATATCCCCGCGCTCTATATCGTACTGCGAATGGACAAAGTTCTGCCATTCCGCAGGGGTGTAGTTCCACTTAATCAGGCGCTTTTCTCCCTGCAAAAGAGCCTGGATATACTTATAGGGTCCAAGAAAAACCAGGGCGCTGAGCGCTCCGCTCAAACACAGGAAAAGGCCCACGAAAAAAGCGGCAAAACCCAGATCACCCCTGCCCCATATCCCGTAAAGATGGGGCATGCAGATCATGGCCGCACCCACAAGAATAAGACCCAGGCAGCAGGCCAGAGTTGTCCCGATCCTGCTGTCTGATGCGCTGGGCATAAGATCCGTGTTGCTTCTGCTCCAGGCCAGACCGGCAGTTGCAAGCATGACCAACCCCGCAAGCGTGGCAAACAGACGCAGGGGATGCCTGTCCTGCCAGCCCAGATCGGCCCCGAAGACATCCTGTGGTCCCAGCCAGGCCAGCTGCAGGAGTTGTATGTCTTCTTCCTTTTCCAGAACAGCCGTCCGGGGTCCCCGGTATTCTGCCGGCCAGGGCAGGGGCCATTGCTCAGGCCCCAGGTATACCTGACCCTGACTGCTTAATTTGTCCGCCAGAGGACTCCATGACTTAGAATCAGCTGCAAGGATCACATCAGCTGCTTGCATAAAAGCGGACCGGAACTGTTCAAAAGATACATCCTGCCTGTTGCCGCCGGTCATTTCCAGTGGAAGGCCGAAAGTTGGGGTGATGCCCATCCACGCAGGGTTCTTAAAACGCTCAAAGCGACTCTCCAGGTCCACCGGCTCAATGCGCACCAGGTGCTGGGCCGGATACCACCAGGCCAGAAGCAGGACCAGGCCCATGAGGCACATAAATAATTTTTTCAGCATACTTTTTTCCACAAGGTAAAAGGTGTACCCGCTCCTTGGAGGTAACCAGCTGAATTACATATAGTGCGCAGCTGGCATAAAGAGAACTCCATGCCTGCTTGAAATGAACTGAACTCCCTGCATCACTATTCTTGAGGCAAGGCGGTCACATAAAGGTCATATCCACCTTTTCCACCCGGCCGGTCTGAGGAAAAAATCAGCAGCCTGAGCTGTTGATAACCCTTCAGAGACATGGTCATAATGGATGGTCTGAATTCATTGGCCTTTGTATTGAGTTCCACACCCCGGGGCATGATTTTTTGCATGTTGAAGGGCTTTTGCCATCTGCCGTCTTCATAGCGGGAGGCGTACACATCGTACCCTCCGTAGCCGCCGGGCCGGTCAGAGGCGAAAACCAACAGATTACCCTCAATATATGGAGCCAAAGTATTGCCCTGGGCAGTGAACTCCGTTGCTGGTTCGATTTTTTCAGCCAGAGAGACGTCCCCGAGCCACCGACTGAAGTCTGTATCCTGCGAAGTATTCTGGAAGCGATAAATCTGAAAACGTCCGCTGCGGTTGGAACTGAAGTAGAGCACGTGGCGCTTGAAATCATATGTTGCATAAGCATCATCTGCCCCTGGCTCATTGCCAGAAAAAGGCCTTGGCTCATTGTTGTCATCCAGAAAATATAAGTTGCGTTTGCCATCCCTGTCCGAATCAAACATCCAGACCCCGCCGGGTGACAACTCACCCTTTTCGTTCCAGGGCAAGGATTCTTTATCCAGGGTCAGTCTCAAGGGCCAGGGCTTGGGCTCCCTGTCCGGATCCAAACCCAGGGAACGATAATAGTTGTAAACCTCGTCATAAGGACGCTCAGGTACAAAACTGGAAACCAGCGGGGTGGGGCCGAGATGGTTGCCGGCTGACTCAGGGGCAGGGGCAAAAGGTCCTGCTCTTTCGCCGGCAATGATCAAAGGCGGCGGCAGCTCTTTTTTTCGACTGGAATATGGTTTCTGGGTGATTTGCACCCGGCCTGTTTCCAGGGAAAAAGCCTGCCCTTTGGAAGCGGCATTGCTGGCAAATACTATAAAGGAATCCATTTTCAGGGGAGGAGGGACAGCCACCGCGTTAAAATCGTCATAAGGAGAATTCAGCCCTTCCAGGGCATAAACCCCGGGAGCACTTTCCAGTGTGTCGGGCATATCACCATAAAGCATCTGCATGATGCAGCCGCTCAAATAAAGCAGGAAAAGAGCGCAGGCCAGCATCATCCCGGCAGTTTTCAAGTATTTTACATGCAGCGATCGCACCGGTCTGCCTTACTCCTGGTAACTCACTGCATATACGTGTCCGTCATAACTTCCAAAGTAGACAATGTCATTAAGTATCAGAGGCGAGGAGATAATCGTTGCCAGGGCTGAGAATCTCCATTTCTCCCGGCCTGATTCGCTGTCCAGTGCATAAAGGATGCCTTTTGAATCACCAAAATAGAGGGTGTTTCCCGCCATTGCAGGGCTTGACTGAATCCCCCCTCCCGAATCAAATTTCCAGATCTCTTTACCGGTATGCAGGTCCAGAGCATACATATACCCTTCAAGGCTTCCCACATAAATCCTGTCCCGTGCAATCACAGGAACTGTCAAAAGATCCCTGCCGGCCTGGGTACTCCAGAGTTCCTGGCCGGATTCAGCATCCAGTGCATAAACGTTTCCCTGCCAGTCTCCGACAACGACCATATCTTCCGTCAAAGCCGGAGAAGATAAAATCTCTGCTTCAGTTTCAAAGCTCCAGAGCTTCTCACCGTTTTTGCCGTCCAGGGCAATCAGTTCTCCATCTCCGCTGCCGAAATAGACAACACCATCCAGTATCACTGCAGAAGATATGCTTCTGCTGCCGGACTCAAATTTCCAGATCTTGTCGCCGGTTTCAGCGTCTACAGCAAAGACATCCCCCTGAAGATTGCTGATAAAGGCTGATCCTTCCCAGTGGTAAGGGGAAGAAACTATGTCTTTATCGGCATTAAACCTCCATTTTTCTTCACCGGTCTCCTGGTGGACAGCGTACAAGAATCCGTCCAGGCTCCCTGTATAGACCACACCCTCGACTACTGCAGGGGAGGAAAAGATTGTATCTGCGGTTTTAAAGCTCCAGATTTTGCTGCCCGTGGCCTGGTCCAGGGAATAAAGGTAATTGTCCTGGCCTGCTATGAAGATATGTCCATTGGAATACCTTGCTGAAGAGTCAACTGGACCGCCGGTTCCGAACTTCCAGACCAGATCCGCTGTTGGAAGCAGTGCAGCAAGCAGATCCAGCAGTTCAGACCTGTTGGATATCCAGGTATTTTCTTCCACAACCTGCAAAGGAGTTAGGCCCTCATCATTGGTGACGTCCGCAGAAGCACCGTTTTCCAGCAGAAGGGCGGCCATGGCCACATGTCCTTCTTTTACAGCAAGATGCAGGGAAGTATTACCATCATGGTCCTGCAGGTCAGGATCAGCACCATATTGAAGCAAAAGCCCGGTCAATTCGGATTTTTTATCTGCAACAGCCACATGCAGCCGGGTCTCTCCATGCAGGTTACGCACATTTACGTCTGCTCCCAGGTCAAGAAGGTGCTGCATCATTTCCTGGTCCCGGGCCTGAAACAAAGGCGAGTCCCAGGAATCAGATCCAGCATCAAGATCCACTCCGGCCTCTGCAAACTTAGTCAAGATTTCCATATCCCGGTTATGACCGATGGCACTCAATAAAATCCTCTGCAGAGGATCAGGATCCGCTCCTTTTTGCAGCAGAACCTGCACAGCATCCCGCTTGCCCTCCATAGCAGCTGAGACAAGGGGTGTATAATGCGCGCCCCAACCTATACTGTATTCAAGGTCCGCGCCGCTTTCTATGAGTATTTCCAGCACATCTGCACGCCCTGCCCTGGCAGCTGAATGAAGGATGGGCCAGGCCCAGTCCTCATCCTCGGTCAACTGCTCCGGGCTGTCTGCAAGCACCTGCCTGACCTGGTCAACCTCACCTCGAACAGCTGCAATACGAAGCTCCGGCCAGCCCATGACCCGGGGATCTGCTTTTGCACCGTGAGCAATCAACATCTCGGCTATGTTCAGATATATCTCATGGGAAATAATTTCACCTACAAGGTCCAAAGGCGTATGGCCCTGGGCATCCTCAAGGTCAATATCAGCACCGCGGCTTATCAGGTAGTCCACTATTTCTGGATTGCCAACCTCGTAAGCAGCTACATGCAGGACAGACCAGCCATCCTCATCCTGGGCGTTTATGCTTACGCCGTGCTCCAGCAGATATTCCAGGCCAGGAATCTGTCCCTGGTATACTGCTTCAAACATCAATTCCAGACCGATCTGCTGAGCTTGCAGTTCTGCTCCCAGTTCCAGCAGTTTATCAGCTATGCCTGTATTCCCAAAGACAACAGCCACGTGCAATGCAGTAAAACCATGTCTGTCAGGCACTTCAATCTCCGCACCATTTTCCAGTAAAATTTCCAGCAGATCTTCTTCACCAGTCATGGCTGCCTTGTGCAATGGAGTTTCATGTCTTTTATTCAGGGCGTTAACGTTGGCACCTGCCTTGAGCAGTGTTTCTGCTGCATCTTTGTGTCCTGCAGCAAGAGCCAGGTGTAAAGCTGTATTCTGGTCATCATCAACAGCATTGACATCCGCCCCGGAGTCAATATGCCGCTTAATATCCTGTGCATCGCCCTGGGCGGCCGCCTGAAACAAATCGCCGTGCAAACTTGC
>NZ_QYZY01000283.1:0-2046 GCF_003838035.1 Desulfonatronospira sp. MSAO_Bac3
CAGGCCGAAAACCTTGATATTTCCAGAACTCAAGGGAGAAAATCCGTACATCATCCTGATGACAGAGGTCTTGCCCGCGCCGTTGGGACCAAGGAGGCCGAAGAACTCCCCCTCTTCCACCTGAAAGCTCACATCGTCCACGGCAGTGAACTGCCCGAACCTCTTGCCCAGACTAATGGCTTCAATTACCGGGTTTATCGCTTTCATCAGGACATCTTATGCGGATCATAGAGCATAAGCAAGATCCTGACTCCCGCCCGGGTCCTGCATTCAGTCACGCGCCCTGCCACGCGCTTCGCGTGGTTAGCGTGGTCAGCGTGACAAAAAACTTTTTGCAGGCGTATCCTCTTGAGTTTCAGGGTAGCTGCGGGGGTGTGAAACTCGTGCCTTGGAACCTGCTTCAGGAAATGGACGCCAGGTGCACATTGTCCTGACTTCGGGCCAGGTCCACCATGGCTTCGGTAAATCCGGACTGGCTGAAAAAAACATAGTGTTTTTCAGAGCCGTCCGGCAAAGAAACGCTTTGTGCCTTTTCCATCAATTGCCGGTAAACATCCGCATCCACAGGTGCGGCAGTATACTTGCACTCACCGAATACCGCATGCTCCCGGTTCTCAGTGACGCCCAGAAGATCTATCTCCACATCCTTGTCCCACCATCTGCCAGCCTGGATCAGCTGAATATGCGGCGATTTGACAAGCCCCTTCTGCATAAGCCACTGCCTGCATATGTCTTCGTACACACAACTGACATGACTTGACCTGAATTGATCTTTGATCTTTTTAATAACTACTTCAGTGTTCTCAATCTCCAGGTAGCTTCTATAGGGATGGACGAATCTGAACCAGAAACTGATGAAGTTGTCTGTAATTCGATACAGGCCCTTTTTGCTTTTTTCCGGGTTCTTTTCAGTGATGGGAACTTCTCTGACAATGAGATCCAGTTCCTGCAGGGTTTTGAGATATTTTGTCAGCCCGGACTGATTCATGCCCAGGGCAGAGGAGATCCTGCCCAGCTTTCTGTTGCCGGCTGCAATGGTTTTGACCAGGGAAAAGTAAGTTCCAGTTTCGCCGAATTCTTTTTCCAGTAAAAAAACCGGCTCTTCAAATAAAAAGCTCTGCCTGGACAGAATATTTTTTTCTATGGCCTGGAAGATATCCGTGGCTGGTGTAAACAGTTCAATATATCTGGGCACCCCTCCGGTCACAGCATAGTACTCGATGAGGTTGATGCGCTCAGGGTGTTTGAAAAAGAGTCCATAATCCTGATATGAAATCTGATCCAGCCTGATCTGTCCGGTCCGTCTTCCATACAGGGGACTGGAATAGGAGAGAGCCTGCTCCACCATCATGCCCACGAGAGAGCCGCAGAGGATGACCATGGACCTGGATCCGGCCAGCATCTGATCCCAGATTCTCTGGAAAATGGAAGGAAAAGATGTCCGGGCCTTGCCCAGGTATTGAAATTCATCAATGGCAATGATTTTCTTTTTTTCCGGCTGGTGCTCATTAAGCACGGAAAAGATTTCATCCCATTCCAGAAGGACATCTTTTTTTAGTAAGGTGTTATGTGTGAAATCCGAGACTGCGTGTTGAAAGTTTCTCCTGTTTTCCCGTTCTGATTCCTCTGTAGCCACAAAATAAAAAGCGTTTTTTTCCTGAATGAATTGTTTGATCAGGGTGGTTTTGCCTATCCTTCTGCGACCATAAAGGATTACCAGCGAGGCCCTGTCCTGAGCGAACTCATCCTCAAGGAATTGAATCTCTTTCTTTCTACCAATAAAAATTGACATTTAGTGACTTACTCCTGAAACCCTGTCATAAAAAACAAGAAACTTAGACAGGATTAACAGGATGGATAGGATAATCAGCCACCGGCCTGATGCCGCTGACTGGATTTACCATCCAGCACTCACTTTCTTCCGACATTCATGAGTGCCGGAAAAAAGTGAGTGCTGGAGTGATTACCTTTTGGCCTGGCTTCCGCCTGTCCCGTTTAATTGCTCGCAGAGCAAGCCCGAAGGGCATTAAACTGGGAGCCAGGACA
>NZ_QYZY01000284.1:0-1157 GCF_003838035.1 Desulfonatronospira sp. MSAO_Bac3
CGGTGCACCTGGGCCATGGAGGCTGCAGCCAGGGGCAAAGGATCTATTTCCGAAAATATCTCATCCAGAGGTGCAAGATAGTTTTTTTCCAGGACCTTTTTTATGTCCTCAAAGTCTTCTGCATGCACATCATCCTGCAGTTTGCTGAGTTCCTTCATCAACCCTTCGGGAACGATATCCGCCCGCTGGGAAAGGATCTGCCCAAGCTTTATAAACGTAGGTCCTAGCTCCTCCAGTATCTTGCGCACCCGCTCCCAGGTGTGCAGGTCCTCATGCTTTGGCTTGACTTTCTTCAGATACCTGAGACCCGGTATCTCCAGTCGCTCCACTATGTCATGAAACCCGTATTTTGCCAGGGTGGAGACAATTTCCCGGAACCGTCCCAAATGTGCAATTGATCTGATGTCCATATAGATCTCCTTTTTTTATTTTTTGCAGGTCTTGCCCGGTTGCTGACAATGGTTTATTATAAAAAACAAGCGTCGTAGCCATGTATCTGTGTAGATACCGGCCTTGCAGACGGATCTTTAATCAAACCACTAACTTATATGGAGGAAAGTCATGCCCGAAATCGGAGAAATCTACAAGTGCGAAATCTGCGGCAATGTTGTTGAAGTCAAGGAAGCCGGAGGCGGCGAACTGGTCTGTTGCGGCCAGCCCATGGTCAAGCAGTAATACAGGCAGCCTGAATCCGACACAAAAAAAAGCGGCCGCGTCCTGGATATGTTCTCCAGAATGCGGCCGCTTACTTATTTCTGGCTTTAAAATCTGCCGCGGGCCACCCCGCAACCTTAATTCTTAATTCAATACCGTTCCCCGTGAGGATCTGCCCTTGCAAAAGGCACCCTATTGCTTTTTGTCGCAGCTTCTGCAATGTTTTCAGAACGGCCTGGATTTGACCAGCAAGCACGGAGCCGGGAACACGGCAAAATCCTTGGAAATGTTTCAGGAAAGGTAACTGGTTACCGGTGAGTTTAGATTGTCTTAGTCTCAGGTGGTGAACAGTTGCCAGGAAAATAATCAAATCATAAGCAAGCGGAGGCAAGAATGCGTATCGGCGGTTATGAGTTCGAAGAATTTCTGGAGGTGGTTCGAAATTTTCACGGCAGCCCGGCCCCGGGTATAATAGTAGGCGGGATCATGGTGGATATGGCCAG
>NZ_QYZY01000285.1:0-2774 GCF_003838035.1 Desulfonatronospira sp. MSAO_Bac3
CCTGCCGGTCCTGGCCCTGACCTCCCTGGCCGGGGAAGAGGACGTGGCCCGGGGCAAGAAGGTAGGCATAGACGACTACCAGATCAAGCTGGACAAGGAAAAGCTTCTGCAGAGCATATTCGATTTTTTAAATAAAAAAGCAGCCTAATTTCTGGAGGATGGAATGAAGAACATCAAGCTCAGCGTAAAACTTATCGGAGGGTTTCTCATTGTAGCCCTGATCACACTGGTTGTCGGCCTCATCGGATGGAGAGGGGCCACCAATCTGGGAGGACACATTGAAGAGGTGGGCGAGGTGCGCCTGCCCAGTGTGCAGAGTCTTCTGCAGGCGGAAAGTGCCTTGAAGGATCTGGTGGTTGCCCAGCGCACTCTCATGTCCCCGGATCTGGACATGAATGAACGCCAGGACAGGATGAACAACTTTGACAGGGCCAGAGAGAATTTTTATGAGAGGTGGGAGTTTTTCCTTACCCTGCCGGCCACTGCCGAGGAGGAAAGGCTCTCTGACGAGTTTGAGCAGGAAGTAGCTGACTGGGCTGAGCTCAATGATGAATGGCTGGACATGACCCAGGAATTCGAATCCATTGAGATACTCAATCCTACCCAGCTTGTTTCTGATTTCCGGCTGTTCCGTGGGGACCATTACAATGCCATGGTGGATGTAAACAATTATATAGCAGCCGGGGAGACATTCGAAGGCCGGGATGACCCGGAGGCCTGCAATTTCGGGCAGTGGCTGCAGGACATGGATTATGACAATCCTGAACTGCTGGAGATGCTCCGGGCCATGACCAATCCCCACAATGAGTTTCATGCTACTGTCATAAGCATTCAGGATGCCCTGGAACAGGGGGATACGGATGAGGCTGAAAGGCTGTACCAGGAGGAAATGCAGTACTACGCAGAGCAGGTGTTCGGGCATTTCGATGATATTCTCGAGTTTGCCGCAGATGCCGACCAACTCAGAGAAGATATGAATGACCTGGTTCTGGGTCCCATTGATGTGGAATCCCAGGAGGCTCTGGATGTTCTGGAAGAACTTGTAGAGATGAATGTCGGACTTTCCGATGCGGCGGTGCAGGATGCCGATGCTGATGTCGGTCAGGCCCAGTGGCTCATCATACTTGGTATGGGTCTGGGCACTATTATTGCGGTAGGTCTGGGCTTGTTCCTGACCATCAGCATTACCAGGCCCATCTTCAAGGGTGTTGAATTTGCCAAGTCAATGGCCCAGGGAGATCTTTCCCAGACGCTGGATATAAATCAGAAGGACGAAGTGGGAATACTGGCCAAGGCTTTGAACGATATGGCAGAAAGCCTGCGCAAGATGTTCGGAGACATAAGCAGCGGGGTGGAGACCCTGGCCTCCTCGTCCACAGAGCTCAACTCCATCTCCGATGACATGGCCAAACGCTCTGAAACCACGGCTTCCAAGGCCAGCGGAGTGGCCACTGCAGCTGAAGAGATGAGCTCCAACATGAGCTCCGTGGCTGCAGCCATGGAGCAGGCGGCCACCAACGTAAACACAGTGGCCACGTCTTCTGAGGAAATGAGCGCCACCATCTCGGAAATCGCCCAGAACACCGAGAAGGCCAAGGAGATCACCGGCAACGCCGTAGACAAGTCCAAGACCAGCTCCCAGCGGGTGGACGAGCTGGGCAGCGCGGCTCAGGAGATCAGCAAGGTCACCGAGACCATCATGGCCATCTCTTCCCAGACCAACCTGCTGGCCCTCAATGCCACCATCGAGGCGGCCCGGGCCGGTGAGGCAGGCAAGGGATTCGCCGTTGTGGCCAACGAGATCAAGGAACTGGCCCAGCAGACTGCCAAGGCCACGGACGAAATCAAGGAGAAGATCGACGGCATCCAGAACGCCACAGGACTGACTGTAAGCGAGATTCAGGAGATCAGCCGCATCATCGATGACATCGACTCCATAATCGGCACCATTGCCGCTTCAGTGGAAGAGCAGAACGCAGCCACCCGCGATATAGCCGAAAACGTGGGACAGGCCTCCCAGGGCATCCAGGAGGTCAATGAGAATGTGGCCCAGACCTCGACAGTGGCCGGGGACGTGGCCAAGGACATTACAGAGGTGAACACAGACGCCGGTGAGATGAGCAATTCCAGCGCCCAGGTAAGGCAGAGCTCGGATGAGCTTTCCCAGCTGGCGGAAAAGCTCAAGGAACTCATGTCCAAGTTCAAACTGTAAGACAGATGCAGGTGATAGCCGGGAGGAAGTGCAGCAAGCCTTCTTCCCGGCACAAACTTTTTGAACCGGCTTTTTATCAAGAAGCCGGTTCTTTTTTATTGTGTTTTACACTTTCTGCAGCTGAATCTTAGAAGCTTTTAATCATGGACTGGCTGTGCCCCATGGCTGAAACTGTAGAGCTTAACTGTACCTTGACGTCATCAACATGGATCACCTGGGCTCTACGCAGAGTTTTGCAATAGTGCCAAGGGTTGTTCTAAAGCTTTTCCAGCTGTTTTGTAAAAGTGTTTATCATCTGCACCAGTTTCAGGCTGTCACCGGAGGAGATCCATCCGCTCATGATCCTTTCAGGATTTATACTTAGATTTTTCATCCTGGATTTGACCAGAGGCAGTCTTTTCGCTGCGTGATAGTCTCCGTACCAGTGCCTGCATTCTCCCTTGCTGCATCCAATGACCATGATGCCGTCCACTCCCATCTGCATGAGCTGCAGTAAAGTGTCCTCATGCAGGATGCCCACGCAGTTTACCCGTATAATGACCGCCCCGGGGCTGTACCGGCG
>NZ_QYZY01000286.1:0-2475 GCF_003838035.1 Desulfonatronospira sp. MSAO_Bac3
ACCTCACTCACTGCCTCCCTTCCGACCTCCGAGTCCGCTTCCACCCCCTGGTCAAAAACCCCGCGCAGGGATTCCACTATTTCTTCAGCATCGCCGTACTGGACATAATAGACATAAATATTCTCCCCGGCAGAACCCAGGATATGCTCGGGAACAGGACGGTCCAGGCCTTCCACCCAGGCCTGCACAAAGCTTAAAACCGTCTCGCTCCTGGTAACCGCCAGGACCATGTTCAGTCTTTCCAGGGGCAGAAAGGACACCCTGGCCTGTCTCCCCACGCGGTCCCGGTCCATTCCGAATCTCTCCAGGATGTTTTCAAGTTTCTGTGCGGCCTCGCCTGCTTCGATATAGCGCAAAGGATACACCCGGGCCAGCACGTCAGCAAAAATGCTTTCGTCAAACAATGAAATGAGGCGGGAGACTTTTTCCAGAGAATGGGGATAATCCGAAACCAGCAGCACCCCCTTTTCCTCGTGGGCATAAACCCGGGCATCGCCTGAAAGGTGCGGTTCAATAATGTTAACCATTTCTTGTGCAGCGATGAAATCCAGCCCGAACCCCTGAATGATCTGCCCCCGCCTGGGGAGCTCCTCTCTGTCCGGCAAAATGATGAGTTCCCCGGGGATATGCCCGGGAACCCGGGACAGGGGCAGAAATTCCAGGATCTGGTCGGACCTGATCATGGCCGCGTTGTTCACCCTGAGCACGCCTTCCAGGACACCCAGCATCTGCCGGGCATTGAACCTGTCCTTGACAAACAGACTTACCCGGCCGCTGACTCCCGGGTGTATCAGGTAATCCTCTTCCAAAAGCTGCATGAACACCCGGATCACTTCCACCAGGTCAGCATCGTAAAAGCTGAAGGAGACATCCCTGGCCTCTGCAGGGTCAAACTCCTCTGCCGGGGCGAAGATATCCATTGTGGTGCCAAGCGGGGAAGCGGCAATGATCTCCTGCAGCCTCTGGTTGAGAAGCTCTGCCTCTGTAACATCTGGCTTCAGCACAGGCTCCGGCTGCACAGCAGGCATCTCAAAATGCTCAGGCACTTCTTCCTTCTGGGGATAGGCCACCGGCTCCCGGGCCAGGCTTTTTATCTCCGGGTCCATTGCGGCGCAGGAGGAACAAAGAAAAAGTATTACCAGGAGGAAGATAAATTTCATGGTGATTCCATTTTCATCCTCACCTCACCGGGCGGTAAACCGGCCCAAGCGGTGTGTCTATCCTGTGCATTCTGCCTTCCTCCACCAGCCTCTCCATGTCCTCGGGGGAAGGAGCAGGATCGGGACTGACTTCATCATCCTCCAGCCTCTGCATGAGATGCTCAAGGCCCGTGCCCGGAGCCAGAGGTTCCAAAGCATCAGGCGGGCCTTCCGGTTCCTCCCGGGGGTCGTCCTCCCGTGTTGGCCGGTCAGCAAATAAATGCACATGAAAAATCCGGCCTCCGGACTGAATGGTTACATAATCATCATGGATGTCTGTAAGAGTATATGCAGTTTGCAGGCCGTTATCCTCCATGGTGATGCTCTGGCCAGCTCTTACCAGGCTGTAGGTATCCGGAGAGGGAAGGTCATGGTTGTATATCAGGGCCATTCTTTCATCATCCCGGGAAATAATTCCATGCAGCCTGAAAGCGCCTGGATCCGCCTGAACGCGACGCGCATCGTCTGGATCTTCGGATACCGGCCTGGCCCAGGGCCTGCGCTCAGGAGAAAACAGGTTGTTCGATATAATTATTTGATGATCTTGCGGATCACCGACCTGACCAGGCACAAACTGATCCTGCAGTTCCTGCATATTTATATCCGGAGCCTCTTCATCAGGAAAAAAATCAATCTGTACTTCCTGGTGCTTGTTTTCCCTGTAGTCCAGAAAACCCAGACCAAGAAAGACTGCTGCCAGCCCGGCAAAAATCAGAAAGATGGCCAATTTTGGCCCTTTGAAGCCGGAATAGGATTTTTGCTTCACGGTCTGCTCCAGGCCGCAAGCTGGCAGTCAAGGTTAAAATGCCTTCTCTCCCTTGGATTGATGATGCTTATCTCCACCCGGCGGGCGAAAACAAACTGCTCATGGGAGGAGATACGCCACAAAAAATCTTTGATGGAGTCTATTTCTCCCCTGGCGCTTATGCCCAGAGCCATTTCACTGACCACCCCGTCATCCGTCCTGGGCAGCATTCTGATACTCATGATTTCCAGACCGCTTGCACCGGCCATATCGCTCACCAGGTCCTGCAGCCTGGCCTCGGCCAGGGCCGCAGTAGGGGCCTGAATAAACCTCGGGTCCAGCTCTTCATTGAAAAATACCTGCAACATCTCAAACTCCCGTCTGTTGTGTTCACCTCCGGCAACAAGCCGGGTCAGGTTGAAATAATGCATCTCCCGGCTCTGGATCCTGTCCTGCAGGGAGGTGGCCCGATCCTGGTAAACCTGCACAAGATATCTGCCCCCGGCCAGAAACATCAGTACCAGCATTATG
>NZ_QYZY01000287.1:0-1109 GCF_003838035.1 Desulfonatronospira sp. MSAO_Bac3
GGAAGATCTTTTTTATTACCGCAACTCGCGGGAATGAAAAATTGAACTCTCTTCTCAGCGAGCTCTGCGCCTCAAGCGAGTCTTCGAGCGGGCGAGAGTCAAAAGAAAAGAATATCTCACGCCCGGGCCTAAGCGGCCCTAGAGCCGCCGAGCAAGGCACGAGGAAGAGAAAGCAGGAGTAAGAGGTTTAATATCCATATCCCCCGAGCCGGTGTATATGAACAACAAGCTCCCCTCCTGGTGCGGCAGACCCTTTTTCATTACTGCAACTCGCAGGAATGAAAAATAAAGACTTCTCTCTTCTCCCAGGCTCTGTGGCTCAAGCGATCCCGCTTTTAGCGGGAGAGCGGGTGAGAGATAAAAAGACTTCTTCTTTCCAACCTAAAATCCCGATCAGGAATATTTGCTTGCAATTCAAAGCTTCATAGGCTAATTCGACCCGATCAGGATTATCTTGATCTTAAAATGCTCGTGACAAACCATTTATTCCTCATCGGGATAAGCGAACAACATCATGACCCAACCAGTTGAAGATACCAGGAAGATTGGCCGGATAATATCCGAAAAACGAAAAGCTGACGGACTGACTCAGGCCCGGCTGGCCGCACTTTCCGGGGTAGGAGTGCGTTTTGTGGGGGAGTTGGAAAGAGGAAAACCCACGGCCCGTCTGGACAAGTTGTTTAAAGTTCTGGATGGCCTTGGCCTGTATCTGGATGTGAAGAAAAGGGGCGAATAAGTCATGGATGAGCCCCTGCTGGTCTATTTTAATGAAACATTAACCGGAAAACTATGGCTGGACGAAAACAGGACGTACCATTTCAGATACGACCCTGAATGGCTCCGGGATCCTCACTCCATACCCCTGTCTGTATCTCTTCCGCTGCAGGATGAAACAAACGCCGGCGATGCCGTGAAATTTTTCTTTGCCAACATTCTGCCTGAAGGCGCTGTCAGGGACAGGGTTGCGGCAAAGCTTGGCCTGTCTACAGAAAATATTTTCAGCCTGCTCAGGGAACTGGGAGGTGACTGTGCCGGGGCCACGGTTTGAGGGGAAGGCGAAGCGTGTTATTGACCGGAGGGGTGATCTCTGATGCATTGCTGGGACCCAC
>NZ_QYZY01000288.1:0-2589 GCF_003838035.1 Desulfonatronospira sp. MSAO_Bac3
ACACCCCCGCAGCTACCCTGAAACTCAAGAGGATACGCCT
The DNA here is from genome assembly GCF_003838035.1 of Desulfonatronospira sp. MSAO_Bac3. Taxonomy (NCBI): domain Bacteria; kingdom Pseudomonadati; phylum Thermodesulfobacteriota; class Desulfovibrionia; order Desulfovibrionales; family Desulfonatronovibrionaceae; genus Desulfonatronospira; species Desulfonatronospira sp. MSAO_Bac3. The sequence continues at coordinate 41 of NZ_QYZY01000288.1, forward strand.
GCAAAAAGTTTTTTGTCACGCTGACCACGCTAACCACGCGAAGCGCGTGGCAGGGCGCGTGACTGAAGGCAGGACCCGGGCGGGAGTCAGGATCTTGCTTATGCTCTGTGATCCGCATAAGATGTCCCGATGAAATCGATAAACCCGGTAATTGAAGCCATTAGTCTGGGCAAGAGGTTCGGGCAGTTCACTGCCGTGGACGATGTGAGCTTTCAGGTGGAAGAAGGGGAGTTCTTCGGCCTCCTTGGTCCCAACGGCGCGGGCAAGACCTCTGTCATCAGGATGATGTACGGATTTTCTCCCTTGAGTTCTGGAAATATCAAGGTTTTCGGCCTGGACATCAAGACCGGGTGGAGGCATATCCGCTCCAGAATCGGCGTCTGCCAGCAGGAAAACACACTGGACCCGGACCTGAGCGTTGAGCAAAACCTCCTCGTCTTTGCCGGGTATTACCGCATCCCCAGGCAAAAGGCTGCAGAACGTACCCGTGAACTGCTGGACTTCTTTGCCCTGAACCACAAAAAAGATGCCCGGGTCAGCCAGCTCTCGGGAGGCATGGCCAGGCGGCTCATGCTGGCCAGGTCCCTTATCAACGAGCCCGGTCTGATCATCCTGGACGAGCCCACCACAGGTCTGGACCCCCAGTCAAGACACCAGGTCTGGGACAAGCTCAAAGAGCTGCAGACCAGGGGACTGACCCTGGTCCTGACCACCCACTACATGGAAGAGGCGGCCAGTCTCTGCCACAGGATTGTGATCATGGATCATGGCAGGATCCTGGTGCAGGGTTCCCCGGATGGCCTCATCCGTGAATTTGCCGGGACATCGGTGATAGAGGTGGAAAGTCCCGGGCAGGAGCTTCAAAGCTTTGTGGAGCAGAAAAAAATCAACCACGAGCAGCTGGCGGGCAGACTGATAATTTATACCGACGACCTGAACGGGCTGGGAAAGGTCATCAGGCAGAAATTCTGTCCGGACAAATGCCTGTTTCGCAGCGGGACTCTTGAAGACGTGTTTCTGCGTCTCACAGGAAGGGAGCTTCGGGAATGAAGAGAACCGATCTGACTTTTTTGTTCCTGCCGGTCTGGAAAAGAAATCTCATAGTCTACCGCCGCACCTGGAAGGTCAGCTTCATGGTTCCCCTGCTGGAGCCCCTTTTCTATCTGGCCGCATTCGGCATAGGCCTAAGCGGGCTCATTGGAGACGTGGTCTACGCAGGAGAGAAGCTTAGCTACATACAGTTCATTGCCCCGGCTCTTCTGGCCACGGCCATAATGTTCAACGCCTTTTTTGAAAACACCTATGCTTCTTTTGTGCGCATGTACTATCAGAAGACCTTCGATGCCATGCTGGCCACGCCACTGTCCCTGGAGGAAGTAGTCACTGCGGAGATCGTCTGGGGGGCCACCAAGTCCATGATGGCTGCAGTCATAATCCTGGGGGTAATTTCAGTGCTGGGTTTTGCGGTCTATCCCTGGGCTTTGGTGGTAATCCCCCTGGCCTTTCTCGGCGGGATGGTATTCGGTTCGGTGGGCATGTTCTTTACCGGGATAACTCCAAGCATTGACATGTTCAACCTGCCCTTTTTTCTATTGGTGACCCCGCTTTTTCTTTTCAGCGGAACGTTTTTCCCGGTTGCCAGCCTGCCGGAGTGGGGCCAGCATCTGGCCCGGATTTCGCCCCTGTATCATCTGGTGGAGTTGACCAGACTCTGCACCATGGGCCGGATGGAATCAAACCTGCTGGTCAGCCTCTTTTACCTGAAGGGATTTGCAGCGGTTTTTTATTTCCTGAGCATCACGTCCATGCGCAACAGGCTTATAAAATAGGCTTGCACAGGGAGTGTTGCCCGTCTGTTAAACATCCAGCCGGGCTTGGACGTCATATCATGTGCCTGGCAGTTGTGAATACAGAAGTCAGATGTCAGAGATCAGATTTCATTACTATTTGCATTCAAGGTGATCTTTATACCCGTTGTCATCAAATGTTTGACACCACAGAGAGCACAGAGATTCACAGAGAAAAAGGCATAAGATGACACTGCTAACTCTGTGTGCCTCTGTGTACTCTGTGGTAAAATTTTTTCTGGTTTTCCGAACTTAGTGATATTCATAACTGTCTGGAGAAATCATCTTGAATGCAACTTGGAATCAGAGATCAGATGTCAGAAGTCAGTAAAAACAAAGCAGTGCCAGTTAGTAACCAGCAAAGGATCCCCTGTAATTTTTACCTGCATCAGATCTGGGAGAAGTATCAATGCCAGGGTCTATTCGCCAGGGGACCGGGAATACCTGCAGGCCGGCACTTAAGCTGATTGTACCGTAATTGTTCACCATGACAACTGGTTTTGTCGGGGTCGGTATCGGAATCGGGATCGGTATCGAAGCTGTTGGGGAAAGCCCCGCGCAACTTTGGCTTTCGGTTTTCTATCGACCCCGATACCGATACCGACCCCGACACCGATGGCCAGAACAAGAGTACACACAAAATGTGCTGAACAGTTGCATTGTACCTTACATGAAGTCTTGGCTGTATTTTAAAACTATTAT
>NZ_QYZY01000289.1:0-3264 GCF_003838035.1 Desulfonatronospira sp. MSAO_Bac3
CCCAGCACTCACTTTAATAATTTCGGTTTCATCACAAGCAAACAAATGGAAAAGTGAGTGCTGGGTCAGCGTAGCTGGTTTCACTGGGATGTGCAACGAAGTTGCCCGTGCCAAAAAAATCTTCTCTGGCACGGGAAGCCTTCAGGCTTCACACCCGGGTATAATACGCTTTCGCTGTCCTTCGGAATTATACCGGGCAGGCAGGTGCTCCGCACACACGGTTTTGAAGAATAAAAAATCCCCAGCAAGACATTACCCGCCTGTGGCAGACAGGCAAATTGCATATCCCCCCCTGAAGAGTTACGTTCAACCGGGCCTGCTCCTCAGTACAGGATTACGGACTCGGTGTAGCTCCCCTCCTTAGCCAAGGAGGGGCCGGGGGTGGTTGTATGAACTCCCTTCCTTTGAATTCCTAAATCCCTGAATCCCTCAATCCCTCAATCCCCCAATCCCTCAATCCCCCAATCCCTAACTCCCTAAAGTTTAAATATTATACAGCTCATCCCCGGGGATGATGCGTACCCCGTTTTTCTGCAGGGTCTCTACAGCCTCCTCCGTTCTGTCGAAGCGGAAGATCAAAACGGCATTCTGGCCGCTTTGCTGCACAAAGGCGTACATGTATTCCACGTTAATGCCGTTTTCGCTGAGCATGGTCAGGATGGCGTGCAGCCCGCCGGGTCGGTCTTCCACCTCGGCTGCCACTACGTTGGTGCGGCCCACGGTGAAGCCGTTTTCCTTGAGGGCCTGCTTGGCTTTCTCGTGATCAGTGACAATGAGGCGCAGAATACCGAAGTCCGTAGTGTCGGCCAGGGACAGGGCCCGGATATTTATCCCGGCCTCGGCCAGGGTCCTGGTGACATCGGCCAGCCTGCCGGCCCTGTTTTCCAGAAATATGGAAATCTGTTCAACTATCATTTTTTTCTCCCCGGGTGTTACCTGTTATGCTTATTTTTTGCGGCGGTCTATAATTCTCTGGGCCTTGCCCTCGGAACGGGCTATGCCCTGGGGTTCAACCATGGTCGTCTTGGCTGTTACTCCCAGAAATTCCTTGATATGCCCGGATATTTTCTTTTCCAGGCGCTGCAGGTGCCTGATTTCATCGGAAAACATGCTTTCGTGCACTTCCACCCGGACTTCCAGGGTGTCCATGCCGCCCTCGCGGTCGATGATGAGCTGGTAGTGGGGGGACAGTCCCTCGGTTTCCAGGAGGATGCTCTCGATCTGGGAGGGAAAGACATTTACTCCCCGGATAATGAGCATGTCGTCACTACGGCCGGTAATGCGCTCTATGCGGTAATGGGTACGTCCGCAGCGGCAGGGGACAGGGTTTAACCTGGTGATGTCCCGGGTGCGGTAGCGAAGAAGGGGCTGGGCCTCCTTGGTCAGGGTGGTGATGACCAGTTCGCCTTTTTCTCCCACAGGAAGAGGTTCGCCGCTGTCCGGGTCGATAATTTCCGGCAGGAAATGGTCCTCCCAGAGATGCAGGCCGTCCTGGGCGGCGATGCATTCCATGCCCACGCCCGGACCCATGATTTCCGAGAGACCGTAGATATCCAGGGCTTTGATCTCTAACTTGTTCTGAATATCCTGGCGCATTTCCTCGGTCCAGGGTTCAGCTCCGAATATGCCCACCCTCAGCTTGAGGTCGCTTATGCTTATGCCGGAAGCCAGTGCGGTTTCATACAGGTGCAGGCTGTAGGAAGGAGTACAGCAAAGCACAGTGGATCCGAAGTCGCGCATGAGCATGACCTGGCGCTTGGTTGCTCCTCCGGAAACAGGCAGGATTGTAGCCCCCAGGGCTTCCGCACCGTAATGGGCTCCCAGGCCTCCGGTAAACAGGCCGTATCCGTAGGAGTTGTGAATGATATCCGTCCTGGTGGCCCCGGCAGCCTCGAAGGATCTGGCCATGAGCCCGGCCCAGGTCTCCACGTCGCGCTGAGTATATCCGACTACAGTGGCCTTGCCGGTGGTGCCGGAAGAGGCGTGCACCCGGACCACGCTTTCCCGGGGCACGGCAAACATGCCGAAGGGGTAGTTGTTGCGCAGGTCCTGCTTTTCGGTAAAGGGCATCTGGCGCAGGTCAAAAAGAGACTTGAGATTTTCCGGCTTTAGCCCCAGTTCTTTGAACTTCTGTTTGTAGAAGGGTACATTATGATATATTTTTTGAACCAGGTATTTCAACCTTTTCAGCTGCAGGGTTTCCAGTTCATCCCTGGGCAGAGTCTCTTTTTGGACATCAAACACCATCTCTTTTCTCCTTTTTATGGGCAATACTACCTTTAAGGGGTTGTTACAAACTAACTGTTTTATTTAGAGAAAGCCAAATTATGACCAAAGACAAAGAACTTTATCCACGAATCTACACGAATCTACACAAATCAACCTGACCTGCCTAATCGGCAGGCCAGGAAGTTTATCCTTACTGGACCGGTGGATGTTTTACTTCTCGCGATAGCAGGATCACCTTTCCAAGGCTGCGATAAGCAGCCGGGAAATGATTGGGGAAGATTCGTGTGGATTCGTGGAAAAACGCCTTCCCAAATAATTGCAGATTTAACACAGTTGTTTTGCAACAGACCCTAACCACCCATAGATACTTGCCCTAATCAAGTCTTATCAGTCAAGAAAAAATCGGTTCCGGTTCAGGCTTTACTTGTCCGCCACCTGAAACTATACCTGCTTATCTCGTAACCATTCAGGGGGTCCTCGGTGTTGATTACTGGCACAAGGCTCAGGGGACTGTCCCCGCACTTATTTTTCTAACGCTCGCATCTGTAAATTGTTCATCAGAAAAAAATAAGTGCGGGACTGTCCCCGGTCACGCCAGAGGCGTGATTCCGGCATCCCCTGAATGGTTACCTTATCTCAAACGGTTAGATTCAGACCAGGAATAAAGGAAAAGAATATGTACAAGCTTGTAATTGAAGGCGGCAGCAGGCTGGAGGGGGAAATACGCATAAGCGGCTCCAAGAACGCCTCGCTGCCCATTCTCATGGCCTCCATTATGGCCGACAGTGACGTGATTCTGGAAAACGTGCCCGGTTTAAAGGATATTCATACCTCCTTGAAGCTGTTGACGCTTCTTGGCTGCAAATCCGGATACAGTGACGGCAGTGCCCGGATCCAGGCCGGGGAACTGGTTCCAGAGGCCCCGTATGACCTTGTCAGGACCATGCGGGCGTCGGTTCTGTGCCTGGGCCCCCTGCTGGCCAGGCTGGGCCGGGCCAAAGTGGCCCTGCCCGGGGGGTGCGCCATAGGATCGCG
>NZ_QYZY01000027.1:0-6301 GCF_003838035.1 Desulfonatronospira sp. MSAO_Bac3
AAATAAAAACATAAAATTAAAAACAGACAATACCGGAAAATATTTGGAAAAGACTTATAATCAGCCTATGGCAAAGCTTGTTGCTGATGTCAATATTTTTTTCTAAAAAACAACACCTTTTTAAACGAAAGCTCATAAAAATTAATTGTAAACTTTTCAAAAAGAGCTTATAATTTTGTAACTATCCACTACCTGCTAAAACTGGACACAACCATCTATTTGCAGATGCATTTAAAAGAAAACATGCACTTGCTTATGGGTTATCTCTTATGATGTAATTGCAAAAAGTCAGGAAATGAAAAATTCAGGGTAACTATTCACCACCTGAGGACGAGTAGCCAGGGTCCGGGGGTTCGGCAAACTGGACGTAAACTGTTTGAGCGACGTAGGAAGAGTTAATCAAAACCGTAAAACACCGAATTTGATTCAACGCATGTTATAGGAAACATCCTGGCTTTCAATCCCGTGTATAGGTTTTGATTTACGCTTCCTTGAAGCGAGTTTTTACGTCCTGTTTGCCGAATCTCCGGACCACTGGAACATATATATGGTGAACAGTTACAATTCAGGAACAAACCAATTATATAAACCTCTGTTTTTACTGATTCCTGTCACGCGAAGCCGCGTGACAAAAAAGACTTTTTGCAGTCGCGTCTTATACCAGGGGGAATGAAATGAGTCTCAAGCAACTGGATTCCCTTTTTCGGCCCAAATCAGTCGCGGTCATCGGCGCCTCCAACAGGCCCGGGAGCATCGGCTCCGTTGTGATGCATAATCTGCTCAGGGGTGGACTGCCCGGCCCCATCCTTCCGGTGAATCCCAGGTACGAGGCAGTAGCAGGCATACTGGCCTACCCTGGTGTGCGGGAGTTGCCTCTGGTGCCGGATCTGGCCCTGGTCTGCACCCCTCCGGACACTGTACCCGGGTTTATGCAGGAACTGGGGATTAAAGGCACAAGAACAGTCCTGATCATGAGCAGAGACTTAAACAAACAATTGGACGATTCCGGGCAGACCCTGCAGCAGACAGTGCTTAAAACCGCCAAGGAGCACTCAATGCGCATACTGGGCCCTGACTGCCTGGGAATAATTGTCCCCCGGTCAGGCCTCAATGCCAGCTTCGGACATACTGATATAGCCCAGGGCAAAATAGCTTTTGTGTCTCAGTCAGACGCTCTGGGCATTTCTGTTCTGGATTGGGCCGGGTCCAAAGGCATAGGATTTTCCCACTTCATATCCCTGGGAGACTGCCTGGACATAGATTTCGGGGATATCATCGATTATCTTAAAGGTGATCCGCACTCCACATCCATTTTGTTGTACATGGAAAGCGTAAGCAATGCCCGCAAGTTTATTTCCGCAGCCCGTTCCGCTTCCAGGAACAAGCCTCTGGTGGTTATCAAAGGCGATAAATTCAATATCTCTGCAGTAAGGGATGCATCATACATAGACAGTCCGGTCAGTACGGACGATATATACGATGGAGTATTTCGAAGGGCGGGTATGTTAAGGGTTTTTGATCTGGCGGAACTATTTGATGCAGTGGAGGCCATGGCCAGATACAAGCCTTTGCGCGGGGACAGACTGGCCATATTAAGCAACGGCGGCGGACCCGCCATGATGGCCAGAGATGTTTTAAAAACCCGGGGCGGCAGCCTGGCTGAACTCTCGGAGCAGACCAGACAACAGTTGCAGCAGGGTTTGCAGGCCGAATTATCCCATCAGGAACCTGTCCGCATCATTGACCATGCTTCCAGCGAGACATACTCCCGGGCTCTGGAAATTCTGATCCAGGATCAAAAGGTGGATGCCATCATGGTTATTCATGTGCCCACCGCTTTTGCCAGCAGCCAGGACATAGCAGGTGCTGTCATCAACAGCCTGGGCAGAACCAGAAAAAATGTGATCACTGTCTGGCTGGGGGAAAAGGATGCGGCTCAGGCCAGGAGGATGTTTGCCCTGGCCGGCATACCCACTTACGAGACTCCGGACCAGGCTGCCAGGCTCTTCATGGACATGGTTCGCTATCGCCGCAACCAGGAATTGCTCATGGAAACCCCGGACTCAGTGCCCAGCGACTTCAGCCCAGATCCCATGGCGGCCAGGGCCATCCTCAAAAACGCCCTGGATGAAAACAGAAGTTTTTTAAGTGCGCCAGAAACAAATGAAGTCCTGTCCATTTATACTATTCCCGTAGTGCCCACCAGACAGGCAGCCGATGCCCAGGAAGCCTCCCTGATTTCCAGGGAACTGGGATTTCCTCTGGCCTTGAAAATTTCTTCCCCGGACATTCAGGACAAAAAACATTCTGGTGCGCTGGCTCTGGACCTGGAATCTTCCGGGGACGTTTTGAAAGCAGCTGCAGCCATGCAGGCCAGGCTTGCTGCCGGCTACCCGCAAGCAAGTCTGGAAGGCTTTATCGTGCAGAAAATGGTCCATCGACCCACAGCCCACGAACTTACTGCAGGCGTTACCCAGGACCCTGATTTCGGCCCTGTGCTTTATTTTGGCCAGGGCGATACTGCAGGTAGAATTTATAAAGATGTGGCAGCCGGCTTGCCGCCGTTGAATATGACCCTGGCCCGGGAAATGATTCAGAACACCAGAATCTCCAGCCTGCTGCAAGGCTCCAGGAAAGGATCTGCAATTGACATGCAGGCTCTTCGATTGATCCTGGTTCAGCTCTCGCAGTTGGTAATTGATTTGCCGGAAATTCAGGAGGTGAATCTAAAAACCATACTGGCGGATGCCGGCGGAGCAGTGGTACTGGACGCCCGGATCAGTATCGCTTCTACCGCATCAGCCGGTGAAGAAAGGCTCTCCATCAGACCCTATCCAAAATACCTGGAAGAACATGCTGAACTTCCCTCTGGGCTCCGGCTCCTGCTCAGGCCCATTCGTCCCGAAGATGAGCGCAGCCATCAGGATTTTGTGGAGAAGCTGTCAGCAGAGGATCTGAGGATGCGTTTTATGGGGTTTGTGCATGAGTTTTCCCACTCCCAGCTGGCCCAGTTGACCCAGATAGACTATGACCGGGAAATGGCCTTTATTGCCGGCGCCATCGAGGATGGAGCCTGGAAGGAGACACTGGGGGTGGTGCGCTGTTTTTTCGATCCGGACAACACCAATGCGGAATTCGCCATTGTGGTCCGCAGCGACTTAAAGTCCAGGGGCCTGGGGACCCTGCTCATGGACAAGATGATCAGGTACTGCAGGCAAAGGGGGCTGAAGGAGCTGACTGCCTTTGCCCTGCGCGAAAATACCGGAATGCACGCTTTGGCCAAAAAATTCGGATTCAGGACGGAAAAAGACCCCGAAGACCCGGAAACAACCATATTGAAACTGGAAATGAACCCCCCGCATTATTCATCCTCCAGTCTAAGATTTTGTTTTTCAACCAGTTTCAAAGACTGAGTCCGATGCAAACCATCAGGCCCTGCAGGAAAAAGGCGTTGATCGCATAGCACCTCCCACCGGAAAGCCGCCTGAAGGCTTTGGAGTCATGGACTTTGAACTTCAGGAAAATGGACAATCCATTGATGCCTGCCCCATGGGACAGGCCTGTCTTGAAAACAAAATCAATCAAAAAAACCAAAAGACGGCTTCATACTTTGACCCCGAACAATGTCGAGCATGCCCGCATTCCAAGGACTGTCCAATAAAAATCACCAAGCGCAAGGCAAAGGTGGAATGGCAATGGAGCAAACCTCGCGTTGGAAGCCAGAAGACATGCCTTTCAAGAAGATCAGAAACTAATCAATCTTTTCAAACAACGGGCCGGAGGTGAAGCCGGCTTTTCCCAGCTCAAGGTTCATCATGGCCTGAGAAGATTGCGATGCCTGGGATCCGTGAAATCAAAGTTTAAAATTATCATGGCGGTCACGGCCTTAAACATCAAAAGAGCTTTCAACTGGATGAAAGGTGGCAGTAGTGCGTCCAGAACTCGAAAAAATAAAGATTTAGCCCCGGATACAGGCATACTTTTGTTTTTTTTATGGCTTTTCTGTTCATATCTTGGCAAGACTTTGATCGTCTCGGGCCTGCGTCCAAAAATTTTTAGCTGATCATCGAAAAAATCGTAACACGAATTATTGGCCGTTAATCTTGATTTGGCAAAAAAGCGACTTTTTGCAGACGCATCTTCATCATATTCAATTTGCATATTTTTGAGTACCAGTCAATTGAGGGCATAAGTTGCCACAGTTCTTGGGGCCTTGGGGAATTTATGGCCGTGATTTTGAGGGACGGATTAACTCGGACATTACGCAGTACAAATGGCCCTCAGGGCGTGACCGTGGACTGCCCCCGGGCCGATTACGACACCCGCTGAAGATTATCCATCGCTTGTATCCGGCAGAAGCAGGGCAACCCTGGTCCCCTTGCCTTCCATGGAATCAATTTCGATTTCGCCGCCGTGATCCTGGACAATCCTGTGCACTATGGCCAGCCCCAGCCCGCTGCCCTTTTCCCGGGCGGAAAAAAATGGCTCCAGAGCCTTTTCCCGGGTGGCGGCGTCCATACCGCAACCCCGGTCCTGTACCTCAATGCGTACCCGGTCCTTTTCCCGGGTGGCCCCAAGACTTATTTCCCCGCCCTGCCTGGAAGCCTGCAGGCTGTTCAGCACCAGGTTCAACACCGCCTGCTTGATAAGATCCCTGTCAGCCTTTACTTCTACTTCACCCGGCTCAAGAATTAGCTGAACACTTCCGGATCTCAGGTCCATTTCCAGTAGCGTCCGGACCTCCTGAAAAAGATCTGCCAGGTTCAACTCTACCCTTTGCAGGGACCTGGGCCGGGCCAGGTACATAAGATCATTTATCACCCGGTTCAGGCGGTCCGCCTCGGACACCATGGTCCGGGCATACTCGGATGCAGGTTCCTCTCCGGAAAATTTCTGCTGAAAATACTGGGCAAAGCCCTTAAGCGAGCTCAAGGGATTGCGTATCTCGTGAGCCAGCCCGGCTGCAAACCGCCCCACCGCGGCCAGACGCCTGGAATGCTCCAGACTGCTTTCCAGTTCGCGCATACGGGTCCTGTCCCGGAGCAGAACCAGAAAATCCTCTTCCTCCCCAATGGGCAGTATCAGCACCTCTATGCTCCTGTTCCCCATCTCCAGCTCATGCCAGCCTGATCTTTGCTCCAGGTCGATTTCCAGGGGCAGGACCTCGCTCAGGCTGCTGCCTACAATATTTCTATTCTGGTCCAGAAGTTCCTGGGCGGCTGGATTAGCTGCGGTGATCTCCATCCGGGAATTTACGCTTATAAGTCCGTCCGGCATGTTGTCCAACAGCCTGGAATGAAAGCTGCTCAGGCGTACAAACTGTCTGCCCTGCTCCTTTTTTCGCACATACCCCCAGGCCAGCAGTCCAATTATGAACAAAGCAGTAAAGGTAAAAACGGCCTGAACTGATATGGTTCTTTTGTATCCGCTGTAGGCCTCCAGGTGCCCGGACATATCCAAGGCGATAAAAAGGCTCCCATAACCATCGTCCGGATCATTCTCCTGGAGCATCCTGCCTCTCATATGCCCCATTCGCCTGGAGGGAAAGCCCTGAACAAAAACCTGCTGTCCGTCAAGCACCAGTTCAGCATTCCATACCTCCCTGGATGCCTTCTCAAGCATCTCCGGCCCGGGCCTGAAATCCACCGGCAGGATATCGCGGCTGGTATAAAATTCCTCCCCTTCCGGTCCATAAAGGCCCAGAAAAACCACATCCCCGTCCTGCATCAGTTCTTTTAAAAGATCCTCTGCAGCGGGAATAAAGTCCTGTTCGTCGGCCCACCTCCGGCCGCCCATCCCGCGCATTGCTCCCCGGTACAGATTGGCCTCTATACCGCGACCGATGGACTGGGCACTCAGGGCCATGTGCTCCCGGACCTGTTCCTGCTGCTGGCGCAGGTTCTGCCAGGTAAGAAAAAACAGCCCAGCACCGAGCAAAACAAAAATAAGCCCGAAAACCAGGGCGGTGCTGACCTCTTTGCGGTCCAGACGTATATCCACTATGTACTCCGGAATAAAAACTGGGATAGGGGAGACTGATCACCTAAGCCGGGCAGGATTTTAGAATACATTCCCGGACATGTAAATCAAGGCAGGCAAAAGAGCACAGCAAATTTACTTTACAGCTGGGACTCCTGCACAATCTTCAGGATGGATTCAACACCAGGTCTGTCTGCGGGTGTTTTGCCGATGTAATGCAGGCGGACGGTTCCGCCGGGATCAATGAGTACGTCTCCGCCCCGCTGGGATACGTCCCCGGTGGACTTTCTGGGCAATCTGCCCCGCAGGGCCTCCTTGAGGT
>NZ_QYZY01000290.1:0-8724 GCF_003838035.1 Desulfonatronospira sp. MSAO_Bac3
CATTTAAAGCCTCTAACAAATCTTCTTGATTATCAAAACCACTAGCTACATCTTCAAGGTCTGCTGCACCATCAAGATTAGTCGCAGATGCAGGAAGGGTTAACTCTACATCTTCATCCAACGGATTAACATCAAAAGTTATCTTTGCACCGAAATTGGGACTTATGCTCTCTTTGACTTCCTCCTGGTCATCATAGATATGCATGGAAAAGTTGCCGTTCTGCAGCTTTTCAGCGTATGGGAGTCCAGAATTGGGACTGCCCAGGGCTGCTTCAGGGTTGTTTACCTGGTAGGTGCCCTCAGCGTACTTCATGTGCTCCAGTCCGGCACCGTTGGAGTGAATGCGGTTTACTTCCCAGGCCAGGGACTCAGCCAGGGCGTCCAGCTTTTCGCTGTATTTGCCGGCGTAGTGATCCCGGAAATTGAAATAACCGGCCAGGGACCCTCCGGTCAGCCTTCTTTCGTTCAGGTTCCCGTCCCCCATGACCTGGGGAGTGATGTTCATGTCTGAAGAGGTGTTGCTCTCCCAGTAAAGACCGCTCTTGGGGACTATGGTGAATTCATCGCCTTCAGCCAGTGCATTGTTGGAATAATCGTCAAACCATATCTCCATATCATCCACAGGCAGGGTGACCCGGTTGTCATAATCCTCTGCGGAAAATTCCCTGGTATTGCCCTGATCATCAGTAAGCCAGTTTTTGCCTCCGTCTAAGGAAACCTTGAATTTTGCATCTCCTCCTATTTCCCCGTCTTCGGTCACCTGGATGGTAAATTCGTATCCCGAATCGCCGTTATACTTAATCTGTCCGTCAAAATCCGATTTTAAATCAGAAAAGGTCTTGGAGTCCTCGAATTTGAGCCTGTAGGTCTCGCTTCCTTCCACCAGGGTATGGCCGGCCTTGGTCTGGATGGTTACGTCGCCGCCGCCCTTGTCCATATAGTTGATATCCACTTTCTCGGCCAGTTCACGGACCAGGAGATCGCGCTTGTCCCGCAGCTCGTTGAGGTTGACCTTGCCCGGAACCTCCCGGACATTGATCAACTTGTTGATTTCCGCGATTTCCTCCAGGATATCGTTTACCCGGTCTACATCCTGGCTTATAAACTCGTCCATCTGCTCCCGGTTTTTGGTCAGGTCCTGATCCATGGACCTGAAGGCCTGGGTGAGATTGCCGGTATTGCCCAAAAGAGCCGTGCGGACATTGTTGTCGTCAGGTCTTTTGGACAGCTCCTGCCAGTCCTTCCAGAAATCAGCCAAGGCCTCGTTCATCCGGCCCTCGCGGCTCTCGTTGAAAAGGGCTTCCAGGCTGGAAAGCTGCTCATGCATGGTCTGCCACATTTCCCTGTCAGAGGACTTGTCGTTATACTGAGTCTCTATGAAAGAATCAAAATGCCGGAACACCTCCTTGGCGTTGACCCCGGTGCCGATCTGGCCCGGAGCCGTATCCAGGGCCATGGCTTCTTCCAGGCGGACCTCCCTGCGCCGGTAGCCTTCAGTATTGACGTTGGCTATGTTGTTGCCGGTGGTCTGAATGGCGCTCTGGTTGGCAAAAAGAGCCGTCCGGCCTGAATTCATAAGTGCATGAATGCCTGACATTACATCCTCCCCCTGATGAACCCTCCTTCTCTGCTCAATTCAGCGTATCTTCGCCCATCAGCCGAATAAGTATCCGGTTTTCTGGGTGAAACCTGCTGAAAGAACTCCCTGGCCAGGGCCGTGCTCTGATCGGAAAGGGCTTTGGCCATGGTGGCGTTTTTCATCGCCTGCAGGGCCATCTTTTTTTCTTCGTCCTGCAACTGGTTCATCAGGTCCATGTGTTTCTGAGCTCTTTTTTTATCCAGGCTGGAAATATAATCTCCCAGACCTTCGAAACCTGCTTCCTGGACCGCATTCATCACGTCTTCCTTTTCCCGGATCATCTGACGCACCAGTTCCTGCAGGGAAAACTCCAGGGAGGACACCTTGTCCGGCTGGTTGTTCATAAGAGCAGCATACTCCTCCTGCAGCAGGAGATGAAGCAGCTTCAATGCCAGCTTTTGACGTTTCAGCCCGGCCATTATATCCATGACAAACCTCCTACGTAACCATTCAGGGCCGGAAACCGGCCTGGGGACAGTCCCCGCAACCAACTTTCAGCACCAACAAAAAAAGTACCAACGCGAAATTTTATGCATCTGCACCAATAGCACTTAGCAAGGGACAGTCCCCAGTCACGCCAGAGGCGTGAGTGCCAGCATCACCATTGAGAGCCCCGTGAACGATTACTCACCTATGATTCCGTGTGTCCTATATCCAGTCCTGCAAGCATGCGATCCTTTATCAGGTTGGGATCCCAGGCCATATCCCCCTGCCTCACCTCGAAATGCAGGTGCGGACCTGTGGACCTGCCTGTATTACCCGATCTGGCTATTTCCTGGCCCTGGTCAACTCTATCCCCTTCCTGGACCAGGTTTTTGCTGTTGTGGGCATAAACCGTCTTCCATCCATTGGGATGTTCAAGGATCACTTTATTGCCGTAACCTCCGTCCTTGTCGGCAAAGACGACTTCACCAGGCCAGCCTGCCTTTACCGGAGTCCCCTCTTCTATTGCAAAATCAATTCCTGCATGCCAGGCCTGCTCCCCGGTAAAAGGGTCCTCACGCCAGCCGAAATCCGAGCTGACCTGTCCCTGCACTGGATACTGCAACGGGGGCAAAGACTGAGGATCATCTTCTCCATCTTTTTCCACAGGCTGCGCAGCTTCCAGAGACTCCAGAGAATCCGGGGGTTCGCTGGCAGGCTTCAGCTCAGGAACTTCGGGCTTCTTACCGCCAAAGGCGGCCTCTATCTGCCCGGCCAGCATCTCGGCCTTTCTATCCGAAGGAATGTTCATATCCAGGATTCTCTGGACCCGAAGGTTGTGCTCGGTATCATCCCTTGGATTATCCTCTTCTTCCAGGGTAGGAAAATTTTGCCCCTGGGGCTCCTGGCCCATGCTTGGCAGAGTATCGGAACTGGCATCCATATTGGACTTTTCCACCTGGCCGCTTAACTGATCGAAAATCATATCAGCCAGGCCTATGCCGCCGCTTTTGGCCATCTCCACGGAGACCTTTTCATCAAACATGGACATATACATCTCTTTTTCATCGCTGTGCAGATATCCGTCCTGGGGAACGGTTTCGCGCATCTGTTCCCACATACGTTGAATGAAGATGGCTTCAAACTCCTGACTGGCCTTGCGCAGTTCCTCTTTATCGCCTTTACCGGAGCCGAACCTGTCCTGAAGGCTTTTTACTTCTGCGTCCCGGCTGCTGGAGCGACCCTGATGCAGCTGGTCCATTCCCTGGTTTGATATAGCGGAGCTCATGATCAGATCACCTCGAGTTCAGCGTGCAGCGCACCTGATGCCTTAAGCGTGCGCAAAATGGATATAAGGTCTCTGGGCGTTGCCCCTATGGCATTGAGACCGTCCACCAGCTCGTTGATGGTCGCGCCCTCGATAATGGTCAACTGACGCTCTTCCTCCACAATATCTATCTCTGTCTCCGGGGCTATTACCGGCGGAGCGTCGGTAAAGGGCAGAGGCATGAAAACATCGGGCACCTCTCTGACCATGACCGTCAGAGCTCCGTGGGAAATAGCCACCTTGGACAGGCGTACATGCTCGCCAATGACCACGGTACCGGTTTTTTCGTCCACAACTACCCTGGCCGGGCTGTCCGGGGAGACCTGGAGATTTTCCAGGGCGGCCATAAAAGGTACCAGATTGCCCTGAAAGCCTTCGGGGATATCCACGCGGATGGTGGAATTATCCTTGGCCCGGGCCAGGTTGCTCCCGAAATGCTCATTTATGCTTTCAGTGACCTGGGAGGTGGTGGAGAAATCCTGCATATTCAGGTTGACCACTATATCCTCCTGGGTGTTGAACCTGTAAGGCACTTCTCTTTCCACGGTGGCTCCCCCGGGAATCCGGGCTCCGGTGGGAACTCCGGTGGTGATTTCCGCAGCATCCCCTTCTACTGAGTATCCTCCCACTGTAAGCTGTCCCTGGGCCAGGGCGTAAGTATTGCCGTCGATCCCGCTGAGCGGCGTCTGAATAAGCACTCCGCCCATAAGACTGTCTGCATCCCCCATGGAGGAAACAGTCACGTCCATCTTGCTTCCGGGTCTTGCCGAAGACGGCATGTTGGCTGTGAC
Source organism: Desulfonatronospira sp. MSAO_Bac3 (assembly GCF_003838035.1). Taxonomy (NCBI): domain Bacteria; kingdom Pseudomonadati; phylum Thermodesulfobacteriota; class Desulfovibrionia; order Desulfovibrionales; family Desulfonatronovibrionaceae; genus Desulfonatronospira; species Desulfonatronospira sp. MSAO_Bac3. The sequence goes on from NZ_QYZY01000290.1 coordinate 4,181, forward strand.
CATGACCGCGGCCACGTTGTCCGGCTGCAGATCAGCGGGATTGACGCTGACCCCCATGCCTTCCAGCATGTTGGACATGGAGCGCAGAGTGAAAGGAGAGGCCTGGCTGTCACCGCTGCCGTCCAGCCCCACCACCAGACCATAGCCCACCAGCTGGTTTTCGCGTACTCCGCTGAAGGTGGCCACATCCTTTAAGCGCACCGCCTGGGCGCTGTCCCATATTCCCAGGACAAATACCGCCACTACTGCCAGAAATACTGCTTTGGCTTTTCCCGGTATAATCATAATCGGTCCTTTTTTGCTTTTGCCTGTAAACCGTTAAAACGGCCATACCCTGCCCAGTACTCTTGTAAGCCATCCCGGGCGCTGCTGGTCAGCCAGGATGCCTTCGCCGTACATCTCGATCTGGGCATCTGCCAGCTGGGTGGAAGATACTGAATTGTTGGAATCCACGTCCCTGGAGCGCACCAGGCCTCGGACAGCGATAATCTGGGTTTCATTGTTCACCTTGATCTGCCTGGCCCCCTCAACATGCATCACTCCGCCGTCCAGCACCTCCACTACCCTGGCCGAGACACTGGCCTGGACATCTGAACCCCTGGAAGTGGTGCCGTCGCCTTCAAAATCTCTATCTGATTGTGATTGAAACTGTTGCTGCATCTCGCCTGGGGTGCCTGCGCCTGGAAAAATTGCCCCTGTTGCTGCACTAATAGGCATGGAACTAAGGTCCATAGTGCTGTCTCTATCATATTCCGTATTAGCCCTGCTTTCAGCATCCGAGGACTCTTCAATGTGCACGGTGACAATATCTCCCACGTTCCTGGCCCGGTTGTCCCCGAACAGGAACTGGGTGCGATTGGGCTGAAAAAGGGATGGAGAATCCGCTTCAGTTACAGCCCCAGGATCAGGATACTGTTCCGGTCCGTAGGAGGGCATGGGCGTGGATTTCTTCTGCGCCGGGGCGCAGGCCCCCAGGAAAAAGGCCATGGCAACTATAATTATCAACTTATAAGATTTCATGGTTGGCTCCATTATCAGTTTTACCTTGTGGTTACCCTGCCGCTGCTCTCAACCGTAGCCCGGACTTCCTTTTCACTTTGCATATTGCGGACCATGATCCGGTCACCTCTCTGACCATCTTCCAGGACCTCGCCCGGTACAACCAGAGTCAGGTGATTGCCTTCATAGACCATATCCACCTTTGCCCCTCTGCTGACCATGGGCACCGGTTCCAGGTGCCTTTTATAGATGGGCTGGCCCTGTCCTATAGAGGATCTGATGCGCCAGGGACCGCTCTCACCGTCCCATACTTCGCGACGAATATAAGCAAGGTTCTTCTCCTCAAAACGAACATCCCCCGGCTCAATAACGTCACCCCGGTTCAGTGGGCGCTCAGCGCAGGCCACTGTCACCCAGACGTCAACAAAAACGTTTCCTGTATGCCTCCTGACTACTTCCCCGTGTCCGTCGCGCACAACAAATCGAAGACTGTTGCGGCCCGGTCCGGGATCACGTACGCTTTCAATCTCTACTTCCTCGTACGGATTTTCCAGAAAAATGGGCGAGGGCATGCGAAAATCACGAAATTCAATCCTCTCTCCCTGGGAGGTTACTTTGGGTCCTATATAATCCCGGACCATCCTCTCCAGCTTGTCGTCATCCAGGACCCTTCTGCCGCGCTGAAAAATTATCTCCCTGGGGATAATACTGGCCTCGGCCAGTTCTCCCAGGGTCACCTCCAGGCGCTCCTGCACCCTGGCCCGGTCCAGGACTATCCTTTGCCCGGCATTCGGAGCTCTCCAGAGTTCGGTGTCCTTTATATCCGACCAGTACTGTTCAGCCTCGGAGTTTCTAGGAGTGGCAATTTCTCCGAAAGTGATTACATCTCCGGAAACAGCCACGTGTTCATCAATCCAGAACAGGCCTTCCCCGGCCCAGGCCGGGCTGGATAACAACAAAAAAAACATTGCAGCTGCCATGCAGCAGCTCAGTATTTTTGTCTTCATAAATTTTTCTTTGTTCATAACCTCACCTGCAACCTGCTTCATAAGTTACAGCAACATCCAGTCCAAAGGTATAGTTGTAATCTTGAATCATCTCTCTCAGTGCTATCTAAAAACTACCTCTTCATCTGATTGGCCATCTGCAGCATCTGATCCGAAGTCTGAATGGCCTTGGAGTTTATCTCGTAGGCCCTTTGTCCTATGATCATATTCACCATTTCGTCCACTATCTCCACGTTGGAACTCTCCAGGGCGCCGGACCGGATACTTCCGAAATTTTCTTCCCCAGGTACACCTTCAGTGGCCGGACCAGATGCTTCAGTTTCTGAATAGAGATTTCGTCCTGCACTGTTTAAGCCTGCAGGATTCATAAACCTGTAAATTGGTATCTCGCCTTCCGCTATTACATTGTCATCACCATCAACGCAGACTATATTGCCCTGTTCATCCACATGTACCCTGGCCGTATCCTCAGGTATATGAAACTCGGGCTGCAGAGGGTATCCATTGGCTGTGACAATACGCCCGTCCTGGTCGGGCTTGAATGAGCCGGCCCTGGTGTATCTGACCTCGTCATTGGCCATAACCTGAAAAAAACCATCCCCTTCTATGGTCAGATCCAGAGGGTTGCCGGTCTGTTTATAATCACCCTGAGTAAAAATCTTGTGCACTGACAGGGGATTCGTACCCATACCTACCTGCAGGCCGGTGGGTACCCTGTCACCAGTCAGATTTTCGGTTCCGGCCACCTTCAGGGTCTGGTACATGAGATCCTCGAACTGGGCCTGGCTTTTCTTGAAGCCGTCGGTGTTGACATTGGCCAGGTTGTTGGAGGTGACGTCAATATTCATCTGCTGGGCGGCCATGCCGGTTGCTGCTGTCCAGAGCGATCGCATCATAAGGCTTTCTCCATTGTGTTTGCTTTATAAAATTCGTTTATTGCCATTTATCTGACAGTTCCCACCTGCTGGATCAGCTGCTGATCCTTTTCATGGGAGCTGGTCATCATCTTCTGCAGGGCCTCAAAATTGCGCATGGTACTGATCATATTGACCATTTCATATACAGGATCCACGTTGGAATTTTCCAGGTATCCCTGCTCAATGCGGGCATCTTCAGCAGGTATGGGGGCCGAATCAGCTCCGTCCTTCACCTGGACCAGTTGCCTGCCCTTCTTCTCCAGGGCGTTTAAATCGGTAAACGTGGTCAGGTTAATGACATCCAGAAGATCTCCGTCCGCCAGCACTTCGCCGTTTTCACCAATGGCTATGTTTGAAGCGTCTTCAGGGATCTCTATGGGGCCTCCCTCACCCTGCAATTCAAAATTTTGGCCTGTAACCAGATGGCCTGTCTCAGGATGGCGGAAAAATGATCCATTGCGGGTGTAGGCGGTCTCTCCTTCAGGAGTGGTCACCTCGAAAAAGCCTTCCCCGGAAATGGCCATGTCCAGGGGATTGCCGGTCTTTTTCATATCCCCGTCCTGCAGGTCCAGATGCACAGGACTGGGCCTGGTCTGACTGCGCAGCTTGGACTCAGGCCAGGGCAGGCGGTCTTCCAGGGTCATGTTGGGATCGCCGTAATCAGAGGCATAACGGGTAAAAACATCCTCAAAGGCTATTTTGTCGCGCTTGTAACCGGTGGTGTTCACATTGGCCAGATTATTGGTGATGGTATTCATCTTGGCTTCCTGGCTCATGGCTCCGAAAAAAGCACTGTACATTTCATCCTGCATATTTTTTCCTCCTGCACTGATTAAAGCAAATTGCAGGCCAAAAAAGACTGTCATACTTTACAGCAACTCCTTGACCTGCAGGCGCGTCTTGTTTTAATTTTTAACAATAGAATCATACAAACCCCGGAGGTTAATCATGACATGGACATTTGCCCGCTTGGGGAAAATTTTTCTGATGGCGGCAGGATTGAACCTGAGCCTTTTGGCCGGATTTTGCCTGCAAGGAGGTGAGAGTATGTTTTTCAAGAAAGCCGCAGCCCAGGAAACAGTAGAGCTTCCTGAATTCACTACAGAAGGGGAAACAAGCCTGGAACAGGCTTTAAGCAAGCGCAAGTCCACCAGGTCTTATGCTGACAAGCCTCTTAAAATGGAGGAAGCAGCCCAGATATTGTGGGCTGCGCAAGGGGTCAACAGACCCCAGCGAGACTTTCGCACCGCCCCTTCCGCCGGGGCCCTTTTTCCTCTGGAGGTATTCCTGGTGGCTGGCGATGTAGAAGGGCTGGACCCGGGCGTTTACCGCTACCTGCCCAAAGAACACAGACTTAAAAAAGAAAAGGACGGCAACGTGCAGGGTGAGCTGCATCAAAGCGCCCTGGGCCAGTCTCCGGTAAGGGATGCTCCGGCAGTGGTGGTTATTGCCGGAGTTTATGAACGGACCACCGTAAGGTATGGAGACAGGGGAAAGCAGTACGTACACATGGAAGTGGGCCACGCAGGGCAGAATATCCATCTGCAGGCCGAGACCCTGGGTCTGGGGACAGTGGTCATAGGCGCTTTTGACGATTCCGGGGTTCAAAGTGCCCTGGGTC
>NZ_QYZY01000291.1:0-46286 GCF_003838035.1 Desulfonatronospira sp. MSAO_Bac3
CTCACCGTCGTTTCAAGGCTGAGGTGTATATATTGAACAAGGAAGAGGGTGGTCGTCATACCCCGTTTTTTTCCGGATACCGTCCGCAGTTTTATTTCCGGACCACTGATGTGACCGGTGTGGTGACATTGCCGGACGGAGTTGAGATGGTCATGCCCGGGGATAATACGACCTTTGATGTTGAGCTTATAGTACCGATAGCCATGGATCCGGGCCTGAGGTTCGCCATCCGCGAGGGCGGCCGCACCGTTGGCGCAGGCGTGGTCTCGGAAATCGTGGAGTAAAAAAATGGCAACCATGAACAGCGACAGAATCAGAATCAAACTAAGGGCATATGACAACCGCATCCTGGACAAGGCGGTTGTGGAGATAGTCGATTCCGCCAAAAATACCGGGGCAGGTGTAGCCGGACCCATTCCTCTGCCCACCAGGATTCACAAATACACGGTGAACCGCTCGGTGCATGTGGACAAGAAGTCCAGGGAACAATTCGAAATGAGAGTGCATAAACGTTTGCTGGACATCATGGAGCCCACACAACAGACAGTTGATGCCCTGGGCAAGCTCAATCTTCCAGCAGGCGTTGATGTCGAGATAAAGCTGTAGGTGAAAAAATGAAACACACAATCGGATTAATAGGTAAAAAACTGGGCATGACCAGTGTTTTCAGCGACGACGGCAAGTTTATACCGGTGACTGTGATTCAGGCAGGCCCATGTCCCGTGATCCAGAAAAAAGACCAGGATAAGGACGGTTATTCCGCGATACAGATAGGTTATGATTCCATGCCCGGACACAAGCTGAACAAGCCGGTCAGGGGCCACCAGGCCAAAGCCGGGAAAGGCTTTTTCCGAAAGCTTACCGAGTTCAGTCCGGAAAACGTGGAAGAATTTGAACCAGGACAGGAACTAAACGTGGAAATATTCAAGCCCGGGGACAGGATCAAGCTGACAGGGACCTCCAAGGGAAAAGGCTTTGCCGGAGTCATGAAGCGCTGGAATTTCCGAGGTCTGCCCAGGACACATGGCCACGAAAAGGTGCACAGGTCTCCCGGTGCGATAGGACAATGCGCTGACCCAGGCAAGGTGTTCAAGGGCAAGAAGATGCCCGGCCGAATGGGCAACAAGACGGTTTCCTACAAAAACGCCGAGATAATTTCAGTTCGAACACAGGACAATGTGATACTGGTCAAGGGCCAGGTTCCCGGACCCAGAAATGGGTACGTCGTTCTTCACAAGCAGGATTAAGAGGTTTTCATGCTAAGTGCCAAAGTATATTCACAAGATAACCAGGAAGTGGGTGAAATCGACCTCCAGGAAAATGTTTTTTCCGTGAGCGTCAAGCCCGAACTGATGCACCAGGCTGTCCGGGCTCACCGCGCAGCGGTCCGCTCGGGCACTGTCGGAGTCAAGAACAGGGCACTGATATCCGGTGGAGGGCGCAAACCCTGGAGACAGAAAGGCACCGGAAGGGCAAGGGCCGGGACTGGGCGCTCTCCCCTGTGGCGGGGAGGCGCTGTAATACACGGTCCGAAAGCAAGGGATTATTCCATAAAGCTGAACAAGAAGGTCCGCAGGCTGGCCCTGAAGATGGCGCTAAGCACCAAGTACGCTCAGGACAAGCTGCAGATTTTGGATAATCTGGACTTAAGCCGTATCAGGACAAAGGACTTCGTCAGCATAAAAAATAATCTCGGTTTGAAAAAACCCTTGATTGTTACCGCAGAAAAGAGTAATAATCTTGAGCTTTCGGCCAGAAACGTTCCCGGTGTCGAGGTTATAACCCAGGACAGCATCAATGTTTATGAAGTCCTTAAACACCAGGAACTGGTAATGGACAAACAGGCAGTGGAAAAACTGCAGGAAAGGTTGGGCTAAAAATGCACAGCACCCAGGTACTCATACGCCCTATGGTTTCTGAAAAATCCAACGATCTCAAGGAAGTTCAGAACAAGGTGGTCTTTGCGGTCCATCCCGGGGCCAACAAGTTTCAGGTCAAGAACGCAGTTGAAAGCATATTCAACGTCAAGGTGGACAAGGTCAATATTATCCGCCGGCAGCCTCTGCAGCGAAAGAGGTTCGGCCGGGTCAGCGGCAAGATTCCGGGTTACAAAAAGGCCTTTATCACCCTGGCCGCAGGCGACAAGATAGAATTTTTCGAAGGGGTATAGTCAGATGGCCATCAAAAAGTTAAAGCCGACCTCACCGGGTAGAAGATTTCAGACTGTTTCCAGCTTTGAGGGAATAAATAGAGTGGAGCCTGAAAAGTCCCTTCTGGAAGGCCTGACCAAAAAAAGCGGACGCAACAATTACGGGCGTATCACGTCCAGGAGACGCGGTGGCGGGACCAAGCGCAAATACAGGATTATCGATTTCAAGCGCAATAAGTTCAATGTCCCGGCCAGAGTGGTGTCCATAGAATATGATCCAAACCGAAGCGCCCGCATTGCACTTCTGTCATACCGGGACGGTGAAAAGCGCTATATTCTCGCTCCGGCAGGACTTAAGACTGGAGCCTGGGTTCAGGCAGGTGAAGGGGTGGATATCCAGCCAGGAAATGCCATGCCCATGTCCCAGATTCCTGTAGGCACAATAATTCACAATATTGAGCTTACTCCGGGACGGGGAGGCCAGATGGCCAGATCGGCAGGAACATATGCCCAGTTAGTGGCCAAGGAACACAAGTACGCCCTTATCAAACTGCCTTCCGGAGAAGTGCGCAAGGTGCTGGCTGCAAATACGGCAAGCATCGGTCAGGTAGGCAATGTGGAGCATGAAAATATCTCCATCGGCAAGGCCGGCCGCAACAGGTGGCGGGGCAAAAGGCCCAGCGTAAGGGGTGTGGCCATGAACCCCGTTGATCATCCTCTGGGCGGCGGAGAAGGAAGAAGTTCCGGCGGAAGGCATCCGGTATCACCCTGGGGCTGGCCTACCAAGGGATATAAGACCAGGCGCAAGAACAAGCCCTCAGATAAACTGATCGTGAACAAGCGTAAGAAATAACAGGAGAGATCATGCCCAGATCAATTAAAAAAGGTCCTTTTGTGGATGATCACCTGCTGAAAAAGGTGGAAAAAGCCAAGGAGACTAGGGACAAGAAGGTCATAAAGACCTGGTCCAGAAGATCCACCATCACCCCGGAGATGGTTGGACTTACCTTTGCTGTACACAACGGGAAAAAATTCATCCCCGTATTCGCCACCGAAAACATGGTGGGGCACAAGATGGGTGAATTCGCTCCCACCAGGACATTCTACAGTCACGCAGCAGATCGCAAAAGCAAGGCCAAACGCAAATAACGGGTAGCAGGTACAAGATGGAAACCAGAGCAATAGCCAGATATATCAGGATTTCACCTCAAAAAGCCCGCCTGGTAGGGGACAATGTTCGCGGACTTCCTGTAGAGGATGCCGTAAACATTCTGAACTTTACCCCCAAAAAGGCTGCCAGGCTTTTAAAGAAGGTGCTCGACTCGGCCCTGGCCAATGCGGAGCAGAACTACAGCCTGGATTTAGATAATCTATATGTAAAGCAGGTCCGCGTAGATGAAGGCCCCACACTCAAGAGGATACAGCCCAGAGCCATGGGCAGGGCAAACCGTATCCTGAAGAGAACAAGCCATATTACAGTAATAGTTGAAGAGTTATAGGAGGGAGTTGTCTTGGGTCAAAAGGTACATCCTTATGGGTTCAGAGTCGGCTATAATAAGAACTGGTTATCCAGATGGTACAGCAAAACCAGCTATCCGGAATTTATCATAGAAGACAGAAAGCTGCGCAATTATCTGAAGTCAAAGCTTTATCATGCAGGCATATCCAGAATCGAGCTGGAGCGGGCGGCCGACAAGGTCAGGATTATTATATACACATCCAGACCGGGCATAGTCATAGGTCGTAAGGGTGCAGAAATTGAAAACCTGCGAAGCGATCTCAAGAAAAAATTCCAGAACGAATTTTCCATAGAGGTCAACGAAGTCAGAAGGCCAGAAACCGATGCGCAACTGGTGGCAGAAAATATCGCTTTACAGCTGGAACGAAGAGTTGCCTTCAGAAGAGCCATGAAAAGGTCTGTAAGCCTGGCCCAGAAATTTGGAGCCCAGGGAATAAAGATTTCCTGTGCAGGACGTCTGGGAGGGGCGGAAATCGCAAGAACGGAATGGCTAAGAGAAGGCAGAGTTCCATTGCATACATTAAGAGCTGATATTGACTATGGCTTTGCCCAGGCCAGGACCACTTACGGAATAATCGGCGTCAAAGTATGGATATACAAGGGCGATATACTAAACGAGGTTAGATAGTCATGCTCAGTCCCAAAAAAGTCAGGTTCAGAAAGAGGCAGAAGGGAAAGATCAAGGGAAAGGCCTCCAGGGGAACCAACGTCAACTTCGGCGAGATAGGTCTCAAGGCTGTTGAATCAGGAAAGATCACCAATCAGCAGATAGAATCCGCCCGTATAGCCATGATGAGACATATCAAACGCGGCGGAAAAGTGTTTATCCGCATCTTTCCGGATAAACCCATTACGGCCAAGCCTGCTGAAACCAGGCAAGGCAAGGGCAAGGGATCTCCCATCGGCTGGTGTGCTCCTGTCAAACCGGGCAGGATACTCTACGAGCTGCGCGGTGTAGCCAACACTGAACTGGCCAGAGAAGCCCTGCGCCGTGCTTCCTACAAGCTGCCTGTAAAGACCGTAATAGTTGAGAAGGAGTGGTAGAAGTTATGAAGCCAGAGGAAATTCGCAAACTATCCAGGGCGGACATGCAGGAGCAGCTCGGCGGGTTCAGGCAGGAGCTTTTCAATTTGAGGTTTCAGCACTCCACCGGACAGCTTGAGAACACCCAGAGACTTTCTCAGGTTCGCAAAAATATTGCCAGGATACTAACAATTCTCAGGGAAAAAGAGGCAGGAAAAGCCCATGACAAGTAAAACCAAAGCCTCCGGAAGCAAGCGCAGGATGGTGGGGTTTGTAATAAGCGATAAAAACGACAAGACTATTGTCGTCCGTGTAGAGACCCTCATCAAGCATCCACTGCTCAAGAAATACATACGCAGAAGAAAAAAGTTCATGGCGCATGACCCGGAAAATGATTCCAAGATCGGAGACAAGGTTCAGATCATTGAGCACCGTCCATTGAGTGCCAGAAAAAAATGGCACCTGAACAAAGTTCTGGAAAGATCAGTATAGCAGGCAAAACCGGAGGTCATACTCAAAGGGATAAGACAGCCCAGCGGTTATTAAAAAATTGCATGGCAGATGATACTTTGAGTCAATGTACCTGCTGCTTTATAAATAACGAGACATAAGGTGGAAGAAAATGATTCAAGTCCAGACCAAACTGGATGTAGCCGACAATTCAGGCGCAAAAAGCGTGGCCTGCATAAAAGTGCTGGGCGGCAGCAAGCGCAGGTATGCATCCATAGGTGATATAGTAGTTGTGTCGGTCAAGGACGCCATGCCCAGAGCCAAAGTCAAAAAGGGTGATATTTACAAGGCCGTGGTTGTCCGGACCAAGAAGGAAGTCGGGCGTAACGACGGCTCGCACATCCGTTTTGACAATAATTCAGCAGTTCTGCTCAACAAGAATATGGAGCCCATCGGGACCCGGATATTCGGGCCTGTGGCCAGGGAGCTGCGCGGCAGAAATTTCATGAAGATTGTTTCTCTTGCGCCAGAGGTTTTGTAAAATGAACAAGACGAAGATCAAGCAGAACGACAAGGTAATGATCATATCCGGCAAGGATAAGACCAAGATAGGCAAGGTGCTCAAGATATATCACAATAAGGGCAAGGTGCTTGTAGAGGGCCTGAACAAGATAAAGAAGCACGTCAAGCCCAATCCGTACAAGCAGGAACAGGGAGGCATCAAGGACGCCGAGGCTCCAGTGCATATATCTAACGTAAGAGTGGTCTGCGACGCTTGTGCCAATCCCACCAAACCGGCCTTTAGACTGACCGGTGACGGTGAAAAAGTTCGTTTCTGTAAAAAATGTGACGAGAATTTTTAGGAGTTATGATGCTCAGGCTGGAAAAGTACTTTAAAGATGAAATAAGCCCCAAGCTGCACAAAGAGTTCAACTACAAGTCGCCAATGCAGATTCCCAGTGTAAAGAAAGTCACACTGAACATGGGGCTTGGAGAAGGCAGCCAGAACAACAAGCTTATCCAGGACGCTGTGGAAGAGCTCTCCAGGATTGCCGGGCAAAAGGCCGTTGTTACCAGGGCCAAAAAATCCATTGCCGCCTTCAAGCTCAGGGAAGGCATGCCTGTTGGATGTACAGTGACACTAAGACGCGCCCGCATGTGGGCCTTTCTGGATAAGCTGCTGAACATCGCACTGCCCAGGGTGCGCGATTTCCGCGGCCTTCCTGACAGAGGCATGGATGGACGTGGCAACTACACCCTGGGAATAAAGGAACATACCATTTTTCCGGAAATCAATCTGGATAAGGTGGACCGGAACAAGGGTATGAACATTACTGTGGTAACTTCAGCTAATACCGACAAGGAAGGCAAGTCTCTGCTGACCCTGCTTGGTATGCCTTTTAAAAAATAAGGAGGGCTGGTTTTGACAAGGAAAGCTCTGATGGTAAAAGCGCACAGGAAGACCAAGTTTTCCTCCAGACGCTATAACCGCTGTCCCCTTTGCGGTAGAGCCCGTGCTTATATGCGGCATTTCGGGATCTGCCGCATATGTTTCAGAAACATGTCCCTGGCAGGAGAGCTGCCAGGCGTCAGAAAATCAAGCTGGTAGATGGAGAGAGGAGCAATCATGTCCGTTGACCCCATTGCAGATATGCTGACCCGCATAAGAAATGCTCATACAGCACTGCATCGAGAAGTAAAGATGCCATCAAGCAAGGCCAAAAAAGCAATTCTTGAGATCATGGCAGATAAGGGCTTTATCCAGGATTTCAAATCTGATGGCAGAACCATCCAGGTAAGGCTTAAATATTACGGCAGCAGGCCTGTGATCAAGGGACTGAACAAGATAAGCAAACCGGGACGCAAAGTGTATTCACAGGCTGCAGAGATACCCTTAGTGAGAAACGGGCTTGGAATCTGCATAGTGTCCACCTCACGGGGGGTAATGGACGGTATGGAGGCCCGGAAACAAAATGTCGGCGGAGAGCTTATCTGCGAGGTATGGTAAGCCCGATCAGTCCAGCAAAATCAGCCGGCACGGCACTGCTTGCAGTACCCGGACTCACGGGACAGATTTATAGAACTCAATCCGGAATGTTATTAGCAGATAAGCAGTCAAAGGTCCGGTTAACTCCATATTCAAACTGAATAAATCAGCAAAAGAACCTGCTTGTAGAATTTATACAGTCAAATTCCGGTAGGAAAGGTAATCATGTCAAGAATAGGAATAGAGCCCATTAAAATACCACAGGGCGTCGAGATTACACAACATTCTTCTATGATTGATGTCAAGGGCCCCAAAGGTCAGCTCAGTGTAGATCTTGACCCCAGGATCAGCATCAATATCGAGGGACAGACACTGCAGGTACAAAAGGCCGATGACAGCATCAAGGCCAGGGAGCAGTGGGGACTTAGGAGGACGCTGATCAACAATGCTGTCCAGGGAGTGCATCAGGGCTTCAAAAAGTCCCTGGACGTCATAGGAGTAGGTTACAAGGTTGATCTGCAGGGTAATACCCTGGTGCTGAACGTCGGGTATTCGCATCCTGTACACATTGAACTTCCCGGGGGAGTCGAGGGCAGTGTAGAGAAAAACAGGATTACACTGTCAGGTATTGATAAGCAGCTTGTAGGAGAGACAGCGGCTAAGATAAGACGCGTCAGACCCCCGGAACCTTATAAGGGCAAGGGGATCAGGTACGAAAACGAAGAAGTGAAACAAAAAGCCGGCAAGTCCGGTAAAAAATAGCGGGTAGACACATGAAGCTGTCCAAAAATCAAAGACGCATCAAGCGCAAATACCGTATACGCAAAAAAATCAGGGGCACTGCAGAAAAGCCGAGGCTTGTGGTTTTCAGATCCAACAAACACATTTATGCCCAGATTGTAGACGATGCAGATGCGCGTACACTGGCTGCATGTTCCACTCACAACCTTGATGAGCATTCAGGCCTGAATGCCACTGCAGCCCAGAGCGTTGGAAGCAAGCTGGCGGAACAGGCAACCAGCAAAAATATATCAACTGTAGTTTTCGATCGCAACGGCTATTATTATCACGGAAGGATAAAAGCTCTGGCTGACGCAGCACGTGCTGGCGGCCTCAAGTTCTAAGGGGAACGATTTCATGCAGCAAAACGATTTGGAACTCATAGAAAAGATAGTCTATCTGAACCGTGTGGCCAAGGTGGTCAAGGGCGGACGCAGGTTCAGGTTCAGTGCCTTAGTTGTAGTGGGCGATGGACAGGGAACTGTAGGCTACGGCCTGGGTAAAGCCAATCAGGTACCCGAAGCCATTAGAAAGGCCACGGAAAAGGCCAAGAAGTCCATGGTCAGAATGGTTTTGAGCGGATCAACAATACCCTTTCAGGTCACCGGCCGGTACGGTGCGGCCAGGGTCCTGCTCAAGCCGGCCAGCGAAGGTACCGGGATAATTGCCGGCGGTCCAGTGAGAGCCGCCATGGAAGCCGCTGGAGTCAAAAACATACTTACAAAGGCCATTGGCACCAACAACCCGCATAACGTGGTCAAGGCTACCGTGGAAGGGCTCAGTCAGATGACCAGCCCTGAACATGTGTCAGGCCTGCGCGGACAGAGTGTGGAGTATGCAAGTGTAAGGTAGGGCCCTTACGGGCTTTTTGGGAGAGAAAAGAATGAAGATCAAGCTGAAGAGAAGTTTTATCGGGATGAAGCCGGTACAGAGAAGAACCCTGCAGGCCCTTGGGTTCAAGCGGCCCAATCAGGTGCTGGAAGTACAGGACAATCCGAGTATCAAGGGCATGATTAAACATGTGCAAAGCTTTGTCGAGGTAATTAAATAATGAACCTGCATGAAATTTACCCCTTTCCTGAAGATCAGAAAGCCCCCAAGCGCCTTGGACGGGGCAATTCCAGCGGAAAGGGAAAGACCAGCGGCAAAGGACACAAGGGACAGAAGTGCCGGGCAGGCGCAAGTATACCCGCTCATTTCGAAGGCGGGCAGATGCCTTTGTCCAGGAGACTGCCCAAAAGAGGTTTTAAGAACAGGTTCCGTCAGGAGTACTGCTCAGTTAATCTCAAGCAGCTTGCTGATCATTTTCCCAGTACTTCAGAAATTAACTTGGAAGACATATACAGCAAAAAACTTGCTCGAAAGAACTACCCGGTAAAAATTCTGGGCGATGGAGAAATAAACTTTGCAGCACAAGTTACCGCCCACAAGTTCAGCAAAACAGCAGCAGAAAAAATAGTAAATGCCGGTGGGCAGGTAAAATCCCTGGAAGGATAACAGCTTGAAACAGCCAGCATCTACTGGAGGATCAGGATTAAAGGACCTGCGCAACAAGGTCCTTTTTACCTTTTTTATACTGGGAGTGTACCGCATAGGTGTTCACGTGCCTCTGCCCGGAATTGACGGACAGGCTTTGTCTGAATTTTTCGCCGGTGCAGAGCATACACTTTTCGGACTCTTTGACATGTTCGCCGGTGGCGGGCTGAAGAATTTTTCCATCTTCGCCCTGGGCATAATGCCCTATATATCTGCATCGATCATCATGCAGCTACTTACAGTCGTAAGTCCTACGCTGTCCAGATGGAAAAAAGACGAGGGTGAAGCAGGCAGAAAAAAGATCACCCAGTGGACCAGGTACGGGACAGTGATGATTACCCTGGTTCAGGGGATGGGCATATCAGTCGGCCTGGAACAGATGACCAGTCCTGACGGCGCTTCGGTAGTTATAGAGGGTGGCTGGGCCTTCAGGCTGACAACAGTTTTTACGCTTACCGCAGGAACCATATTTATCATGTGGCTGGGAGAGCGCATAACTGCAAGAGGTCTTGGCAACGGAATATCACTGATTATATTTGCAGGTATCGTAGCCGGCTTTCCAGGGGCCCTGGCCAATGTATACCAGCTCTTCACCGCAGGTGAACTGACTTTGTTCATGGGAATTTTTGTCCTGGCCATTGTTGTTGGAGTTCTGCTCTTTATAGTCTTCGTAGAAAGGGGACAGCGCCGGTTGCCCATTCATTACGCCAAGCGCATGATGGGAAGGAAGATGTATGGAGGACAGACCAGTCACCTGCCCTTGAAGTTGAATACATCAGGAGTCATCCCGGCAATTTTTGCTTCCTCCATCCTGATGTTTCCGGCAACTATCGCCAGTTTTTCCCAGGCAGGTTTTTTAGAAGCTGTAGCCAATCATCTTCAGCCTGAATCTCTGGTATACAACCTGATTTTTGTTGCGCTGATAATATTCTTCTGCTTTTTCTATACCGCGATCATCTTCGATCCCAAGGATATTGCAGAAAACCTGAAGAAACAGGGAGGATTCATCCCTGGAATCAGACCGGGACTCAGAACCAAGGAATACATTGATGCTGTACTGTCCAGACTGACATTCAGCGGGTCCATATATCTTTCACTGGTATGCGTTCTGCCTGTATTCATGATCAGGGAATTCAACGTACCATTTTACTATGGAGGTACAGCCCTGCTGATTGTGGTAGTAGTGGCCATGGACACCATGTCCCAGTTTCAATCGCATCTTATATCCAGGCATTACGAAGGGCTTATGACCAAAACCAGGATCAAGGGAAGGCGCTAGGATTGAAAAAATTTCGAGGCATTTTTCTGAAAAATGACCATGAAATATCACTTTTAAGAGAAGCCAATCAGATAGTAGCCCGAATCCTTGATGATATCGAATCCCGCATCAGGCCTGGAATTACAACCATGGATCTGGAGGAAAGGGCCAACGAACTGTGTGCTCAATACCAGGTAAAGCCAGCTTTCAAGGGATATCAGGGATTTCCATACACTCTTTGCTGCTCGCTCAACGATGTGATAGTACATGGATTCCCGACACTTGATGAACTTAAATCTGGTGATATCCTGAGTATTGACATGGGAGTTCAATACCGGGGTTTTTTCGGTGATTCCGCGAGGACTTTCGCTGTAGGGGATATAAGCAGTGAAGCAGGCAGGCTCATGCAGGTCACTATGGATGCCCTGCACAAAGGTATTCAGCAGGCCCGTGCAGGCAACGATCTGTATGATATTTCCGCTGCCATTGAAATGCATGCAAAAAAAAACGCCTGTTCCATAATCAAAAGATTTGTCGGCCATGGAATAGGGGCAAGCCTGCATGAAAAACCTGAACTGCCCAATTTTGTACCTTCGAGAATGCTTGGAGTGCCTTTGAAGAAAGGTATGGTGCTGGCCATAGAACCCATGTTTTCACTGGGCTCGGAACAGGTGGAAATCATGCCGGACAATTGGACCGCCAGGACAGCGGACAGAAGTTTAGCGGCTCATTTTGAGCATACCGTGGCCATAACCAAGGATGGCCCGGAGATACTAAGCACCTTGGATAATTAGTCGGGGAGTAATACAATGAAAGTCAGACCATCTGTCAAAAAGATGTGTGCCAGGTGTAAAGTGGTCAGACGCAAGCGGGTCCTCAGGATTTTGTGCAGCAACCCACGTCACAAACAAAGACAAGGATAGAAGCGGGGGAAAAATGGCTCGTATAGCAGGGGTGGATTTGCCCAAAAGAAAAAAAATCGGTATTTCGCTGACCTATATCTATGGGATAGGCCGGACTACTGCCCTGAAGATTCTTGATGCTTCAGGGGTGGACTGGACCAGAAAGACCGAGGAGCTGACTTCTGATGAAGTCAACGTAATCCGCGGTGAACTGGAAAATAATTACAAAGTCGAAGGTGACCTGAGAAGGGAAAAAAGCGCTGATATCAAACGTCTCATGGATATCGGGTGCTACCGAGGCCTCAGACATCGCCGATCCATGCCCGTACGCGGTCAGCGTACCCATACCAATGCACGCATTCGTAAGGGCCCCAAGAAAACCACTATAAAGAAAAAGAAATAACCGGAGACTTGTAGATGGCAAAGCCCAGGAAAACAAAAAAGAGAAAAGAGAAAAAGAACATACCTACGGGGATTGTTCATATCAATGCCTCATTCAATAATACTACGGTAACTATAACTGATCAGACCGGCAACGTAGTTTCCTGGTCCAGTTCAGGGATGGTGGGCTTCAAGGGTTCCAGAAAGGGTACCCCCTTTGCTTCACAAAAAGCTGCGGAAACTGCTGCCAGGCTCGCCCATGAAAACGGCATGCGTACCGTGGGGATACTGGTCAAGGGTCCCGGAGCGGGGCGAGAGTCCGCCATGCGGGCCATCAACACATCGGGCTTCAAGGTTACGTATATTCGAGATATTACCCCCATACCACATAATGGATGCCGCCCACCCAAAAGGCGTCGAGTATAATCAGGAGGTTTTAAGAGTTGGCCAGGTATACAGATTCCAAGTGCAGGTTGTGCCGCAGGGAAGGCACCAAGCTCCTGCTCAAAGGCGACAGGTGCTATACAGACAAGTGCGCTTATGAACGTCGCGCGTACCCCCCGGGAGAACATGGCAGGGCCAGGAAAAAGTCCAGCGACTACGCTCTGCAGCTTCGTGAAAAGCAGAAGGTACGCCGCATGTACGGCCTTCTGGAAGGCCAGTTCAAGAGATATTTTGAAATCGCCGACTCCAGAAAAGGCGCTACAGGCACCAACCTGCTGGTGATGCTGGAGAGAAGGCTGGACAATGTCGTATACCGCATGGGCTTTGCCAACTCCAGGTCCCAGGCCAGGCAGCTGGTGAGGCATGGCCACTTTCACATAAACGGCACGAGGGTGAATGTCCCTTCAATTCTTCTGAAAGAAGGAGACGTCATCGGGGTAATCGAAAAGAGCAGGAAAATGCCTGTCATTCAGGACGCAAGGGATGTCCTGGCCCGCAGAGGTTCACCGGACTGGCTGGAAATCAACGACCAGGAGTTCAAGGGAACAGTAAAGACCCTGCCGGCAAGGGAAGATATCACCTTCCCCATTAATGAACAGCTTATAGTAGAGCTCTATTCAAAATAAACATGTTATACAGGATTCGGACCGCAATGCGGCCTGAATTTCCAATAGTTCGAGCACAGGGGCTGCAATGATAATTCAGACTAATGACAAGCTCATCAATACCAGGAACTGGTCCAGCTTAGTTAAGCCGGATCAGGTTCAACGGGATGAAAAGTCTACAGAACAGTACGGGAAGTTCTCCTGCGAACCCCTGGAAAGAGGCTTCGGCAATACTTTCGGCAATGCTCTGCGCAGGATACTTCTTTCATCTCTGCAGGGAGCAGCCATTGTCGCCATCAAGATAGACAACGCACCGCATGAATTCGCCACCATCACGGGTGTGGTGGAGGATGTCACTGATATAGTTTTGAACCTGAAGCAGGTGCGCTTCAAGATGAGCAGGGATGAACCCCAGAAGCTGAAGCTGGTGGCCAACGAAAAAGGTCAGGTCACGGCAAAAGCTATACAGACCAACCAGAACATAGCGGTACTCAACCCGGATCAGCACATAGCGACCCTTTCTCAGGACATCGACCTGGTGATCAACATAGAGGTGCGTATGGGCAAAGGGTATGTACCCTCGGAACAGCATGAGGACCTTGATGAGGAAATCGGGCTTATACCCATGGACGCCACCTTTTCCCCCATCCGCAAGGTCTCATACACTGTAGAACAGGCCAGGGTAGGACAGATGACCAACTATGACAAGCTGATTCTGGAGATACACACCGACGGATCTGTACTGCCAGAAGACGCCCTTGCCTACAGTGCCAAGATTCTAAAAGATCAACTGTCTGTTTTTATCAATTTCGATGAGAGCCAGACGGATATTAATGTCATAGATACCAACTCGGATGAAGGCCTTGATCCCAAGCTGTTCAAGACCATAGAGGAACTTGAACTGCCTGTCCGGGCAGGCAACTGCCTGCGAAACGCCGGCATACGTCTTGTTGGAGAACTAATTCAGCAGTCAGAAAATGATCTGTTGAGGACAAAGAACTTCGGGCGCAAATCTCTCGAAGATATCCGGCGCGTAATTGAGCAGATGGGCTACGATTTCAACACCCAGATAGACAACTTCGATCAAAAATACCAGGAATGGCTTAAAAGGAAAGAAGACGATGAGGCATAGAAAATCCGGAAGATCCCTGAGCAGAAACTGGGAGCATCGCAAGGCCATGTTCAGAAACATGGCCAAATCGCTGGTAACCCATGAAAAGATCAAGACTACACTGCCCAAGGCCAAGGAGCTGTCCAGAGTGGCGGATCGTCTGGTAACCCTGGCTCTGCGGGGAGATCTGAGCGCCAAAAGGCAGGCGTACAAGGTGCTGGGCAACCATAAGCTGGTCAAGAGGCTGTTTGACGAAATCGCACCCAGGTTTGAAAAGCACAGCGGCGGCTATACCCGTGTGGTCAAATATGCAAAGCCCCGGGTGGGGGACAGCGCATCTCTGGCACTAATCGAATTCACCTATAAGACTTCCGAGGGTCCTGAGGTCACAAAAGCCGGACTCCCCAAAGACAAAGCACAGACTAAAGGTGCACCTGCAGCAGCACCTGCCGGACCAGCAGCTTCTGAGCCTGTGCCTGAAAAAGACTCTTCTATTACGCCCGAAGACCAAAAGCAGGTTGAGCCGGAAGCTCAATTTCCCGAGGCTGAAGACTCCACTGCAGCAGATAGAGAGGCAGATGAGCAGTCTCAGGAAGATAAGTCAGAAGAGTCCAGGCCCCATGATGATCCAGGGGAAGATCCAGAACAAAAAAAATAAATTGCAGGCAAAAAAGGGTCAGTTCATGACCCTTTTTTTTGGACAGTCAGTATAGGTTTGCGCAATATGGTTTGTTTGCATTGTGAATACAGGCTCCTTTCATGGAATTCAGAAAATTGCAGGCCTTTGTTAGAGTCTACGAACTGCAGAGTTTTTCCCTGGCAGCCAGGGATCTCTTTTTGTCCCAGCCAACTATAAGCACCCATATCATCAGCCTGGAGCAGGATCTGCGGGTTTCTCTTTTCGACCGCATCGGCAGAAAGGTAATTCCCACTCAGGCAGGCGAGATACTTTACCAGGCAGTTCAGGATATGTTCAGAATTCTGGATGAAGCCAGGTCCAATATACAGGAACTGACCAGCCAGGTTTCCGGCATGGTCATCATGGGGGGCAGTACCATACCGGCCAACTACCTTCTGCCGGGGGTGCTTTCCTCTTTCAGGCGGATTTACTCCGACGTATGCGTAGACCTGCGCACTGCAGACTCCATCAAGATAAGCCATGACGTACTCGAGGGCAGACTTGATTTCGGCCTTGTGGGAGGTTATGCTGAGCACTTAGACTTGGAGAATCACCTGCTTTTCACCGACGAGCTCATGGTGGTTGCAGCGCCGGATATTGCCTCTAAGTATCCGCAGGTTATTACACCGCAGCAGTTACCGGATCTTCCCTGGGTGATGCGTGAGAAGGGCTCAGGGACCCGGCAGGCCATGGAAGAAGCACTGCATAAACACAAAATGGATATAAGCTCTCTGCCGGCAAAAGCACTGGTGCAATCTACTGAAGCCATGGTGCGCTGCGTTCTCTCGGGCCTTGGAGCAGGTGTAACATCCAGGCTGGCGGTGGATGAATTTCTAAGCTCCGGTCAACTGGCAAGACTGGAAGTATCCGACTTGAATATACGCAGGAGGTTTTATCTCATCAAGCACAGAAGGCGCACTCTTTATCTCTGTGCATCAATGCTTATGCAGCATATTCTCAGCCAACTGAGCCACAACGCAGGTAGTTAACCCAGGAATCTGCAAAGGTTTTTTTATGGATTTACAGCTCAAGCCCAAAGAGCCTCAAGAGCTTCTACCCACGGACATACTTTTCCAGACCCTTTACTGGGCCAGGGTTAAATCCAGACTGGGATGCCGGGTAATGGCTTTCGACATCCAGCCGGACCTTTTTTCTCCCGCCGGGGATGTGCTGGTGCTTCTGCAGAGGTATGGTCCGGAGATGAAGTCAGCTCTGGTTCCCCAGGGACCTGAGTTTTTACCGCCCAAGGAAGAATACGGCCCTTTTCTGGAATCCCTGTCCTATGAACTCATGCATCACCTGGGACCGGATACGGCATTTATAAGGTATGATCTGCCCTGGGAGTCCCAGTACGCCCGGGAGATGCAGCAGGGCCACTGGTACGGCTTTCCTGAGCCCAGGCTTAGGGAAATGCGCATGAACATGGGAACAGAGTCCTGGAATCTTAGAAAATCATCAATGGATATGACCGTGGCCAGCACCCTGGTAGTGGACCTTGATCCGGCGGAAAAGGACATCCTGGGCCGTATGAAATCCAAGACCAGGTACAACATCGGCCTGGCAGGCCGCAGGGGTGTGGAGGTGCAGACCGGTTCCATGGAGCATTTGCCTGCCTTTTATGATCTGTACCTGCAGACTGCTGCGCGAAACGGATTTGCCACGTGCGCATATGAACACTTTTCAGCCATTTTCAACGCGCATATATTCGACCCCTGCAACTCCGAGGTGCTTTTTCTTCTAGCCGCCTGCGACCAGGAGCTGCTGGCCGGGGGAATAGTGGCCATATCCGGGCAGACCGCGCATTTTCTGTATGGGGCTTCCTCCAATACCAGGAGGCACCTCATGGGATCCTATGCTGTACACTGGGAGGCCATGCGACAGTCCAGGCTGCGCGGGTGCCTGAGATACGACATGGGGGCTGTCTCACCGGGTGCTGACCCGGATCATCCATTTTACGGTCTTTACCGGTTCAAGAGCGGATTCGGCGGCAGGCTGGAAATGCGCAGCGGATCCTGGGATTTTCCCATTGACGAGGAGAAATACCAGGCCTTTATCAATACGGACAACCTGGTCCGGGGTTAAAAGCAGTAGTTTTTTTCAGAAAGAAAAAGGCCGGGCATCATCCGCCCGGCCTTTTTTTTATTTTTTTACGTTGTTTTGTCTTTTTTTATCAGGCTGTACTGCCGAAGCGGTCCAGGAAGTTCTGGGGGTGGACATTACCGGTGAAGCTCCATATCAGCGCCCCTATCCAGCCCACAACAATAATTCCCAGAAAAACATTCAAAGCGGCTATCTGGGGCAGCTTGTTGTGGCTTCTTATCATGGCGATGATTGTTGGAGCAAGGTAGATTGCAGCCCCGATTCCGAACAGGACCATGTTTTGGACGAACCACATGGCACTGCTTATGACGTGGGACAGATCTCCTTCAATGCCTACAATGGGGTCTGGCCGGCCATCAGCGTAAGCAAGAGACACCGACAAAAGAACCAGGATCACGCCCAGTCCGGCAATTTTTATTGGTTTCATATCTTTTCTCCTGTTTTGAAGTCTTATGCAGATCCCAGGAATAGGCCGCGTTTTGATCCGCTGCCTAAGGGACACTAATCTTCATCCTTGCCGGTTAAAAACAGCCACCAACCAAGCATGGTGACCACTGCAACACCCATAAAGATATAAGCCCAGTTCTTGGTGAATATATCAAATTCAAGCATTGTATAGAATTCCATGGTTCCTCCCAGTTTGATAGCCCTTAAGTCAGGGCGTTTTTTTTAGTGAGAGCCCTTGAACTCCGGATGCTCGTAAAAGATGGGCATCCTTGTGGAGATGAACTTGAACAGAATCAGTCCCACGGTAACCACGAATATGGTTACACCGATTTCCGCCAGAGCGGGAAAGTACTTCAGTTCTGAGGGCAGGTGATAGTTGTAGGCCACCAGGGAAACATTGAACCGGTTGAAGATGATTCCGAAGACAGCCACCACAGCGGTCCATTTAATGAGCCTGACATTTTTGTCCCGGACCCCTTTGGCGTACAGAAAGGCAGGCAGGGCAACGAAGCCGAGCATTTCCAGGCTGAACATGAAGCCGTAGAATGTGGGCAGGTAGCTCCAGTTGTCATTGAGGACCACGCCGAAGAGCTTGATGAAAAAGTATCCGGCCATGATCCAGGCTGCAGCCTTGGCAAATCCGAAAGTCACATGGGGGGTACCCTCCAGGTGCTCCTTGTCCATCTTGTTGTGGTAATAGCGATGCGACAGGGTGCTTTCAAAAATGACCATTGAGAGACCTGCAAACATGCTGGATACAAAGAAGTAGATGGGCAGATGTGATGAATACCACAAGGGGTGCATCTTGCTTGGCAGAATCAGGTACAGAGCGCCCAGGGAAGACTGGTGCATAGTGGAGAGAATGACTCCGAAGATTGTCAGTACCAGGGTGAGCTTGATCACAATATTTCTGACTCTTTTGAGCCTCAGCCATTCCAGGGGGGCCGGCAGCCATTCCAGGAAAAGGACTGTCAGATATAAGAAGACGCACAGACCTACTTCAAACAGCACCGAGGTCGTTCCCTGCTGCACGAAAATCGGATAAGCAAGCCTCCAGGGCTGTCCGACGTCGTAATGCAGGGCAAAGACCACAAGGGCATAGCCAAGAAATGCAGTGAGCACTGCAGGCCTGACAGCTGCGTGGTATTTTTTGATTCCAAATATATAACAGGCCGCAGCTGTTGTATATCCGCCGGCGGCCAGAGCCACTCCGCAGAGCAGGTCAAAACTGATCCAGATTCCCCAGGGATAGTAATCATCCAGATTGGTGACCGCAGCCAGTCCTCCAGTGAACCGCAGATAGGTCAGATAGATACCCACGAGGACGATCAGCCCGGCTATTACATTAAAGGGGGTGAACCAGGATGACTGGCCAGTATCAGGGTGGTGTTGGGTACTCATGATTAATGATCCTCCCTCTCGGTTTTGGCAGCGGCCTCATTCAAAGCCTTTTTTACTTCCTCCTCGATGGCGGCCTTGTCCAGGGTTTCGGATCTGGAAAGTCTTTCCGCCAGTCTTCGACCGGCTTCGGGTCCTGCCTCGGCAATAACCTGGGAGACAAAACTGTCCCTTTCTTCCTTGGCTACCTTTTCTCTGCGTTTGGATATGGCGTAGGCACCCACCAGAAGAACCGGCCAGAATGAAGCAATGAGAGGGACACCGCCCAGAGCACCTGAGGTATATTCTCCAGCGGCTTTGTTTCCGAGGTCCATGCGCATTCCGACGTCTTCAAAGGGTTCACCGGATATGTAGATCCAGTTGGTGCCGCCCATTTCGTGTTCCCCGTAGATATGCGACTGGTACTTGTCGGGGTTGTTGACTATTCTTTTGCGGGCTTCCTTGAGTACCTCCTCGCGGGTGCTGAAATACATGGCCCTGGTGGGACAGATCTCCACACAGGCAGGCTCTCTGTCTTCCTTGAGCCGGTGTTCGCAGAAAGTGCACTTGGTCACCAGGGGATCAAGGGCTATGTGGTACTCATATGCCGGAATATTGAAGGGGCAGGCCATCATGCAGTACCGGCAGCCGACACAGACCTTGGGGTCGTATGTAACAGCCCCGTCCGGGCGCTTGGCAAATGCCTTGACAAAGCAGGAATGAGCGCAGGCCGGTTCCAGGCAGTGCATGCACTGGATTTTGCGGTAAAGATCCCCGGCTCCCGGGGGCTTATCGTCGTACTGGTTGACCACTGTGTAGGTTTTCCAGTCCGTCCTGCGGGTTTCCTCAAAGACCTGAGTATCATGAAATTCTGCATCAGGTTCCGGCAGTCTCTGTTCATAATTGCAGGCATCTTCACACTGCCTGCAGCCGATGCACCGGGTGACATCGAAAAGGACTGCATAGCTGTCCGGTAAGCCTTCGACGTCCTTGACCGCGGCACCTGTGACACCATCATCCGCGGCCAGGACCTTTCCGGCCCCTGCCACGCCTAAACCGGCGACACCCATGGCACCTAAAAATTTTCTCCGGTTCATAAAATACGCACCTCCTTTAAAAAACAATGTTGGCAGCAATCAGCTCTGTTTCAAGCTCCCAAGTCCCCTGAAAAGCCATCAAAGCAAGGCAGACGGAGGTATGCCTGTGTGCTGAGCATAACTAAGGCACTGGGCATAAACTTTCACAAACTGTACGCTTTTTATCACCTCCGGGAGTTTTCTGGTAACCATTCAGGGGATGCCTCAATCGGCCTGGTGCAAGCAATCATCACCGCGGAACCCCCTGAATGGTCACCTTTCCTGCATCAAATGGCTGTCAAGGGACAGTCCCACCAAGGCAGCAATAAGCTGTTTCCATAAAGAGCATTCCTGGCTTGATCTGTCAAGACATTCGTGCAAAAACTCACAAGAAAGTTTTCAGCATGTGAGCCTGCTTGTTCCATAACCGTTTTGCAGCTGCTGATGATCTCCATGTCCTTCATGGTTAAATGTTTTTTTGCTGAAAACAGATCATCTGGGCTGCAGGCAAAGTTTTGCTGCAGTACTGGTTTTTTTGTCTGGACCCAAAGAGACAAAAAGATGAATATCAGGTTTCATGACCCGGCAGGGTGAAAAAAAACGTGGTTCCTTTGCCGGGTGCACTCCTGGCCCATATTTCACCCTGGTGCCGGTGAATCATTTCCCGGCACAGCAAAAGTCCAAGCCCGGTCCCGGATTCCCCGCGGGTCCCGGGCTGGGTGGCCTTGCTGTTCATCTGAAAAAGGCCCTGCAGGGTTTTTTGATCCATGCCTGAGCCGGAGTCCTGGATGTACACAGTGATGCCGCCGTTTTTTTTCTCTGCCCCGGCTACGACCCGTCCCTTGTCATGTGTATATTTTCCGGCGTTGGACAGCAGATTTCTAAGCACTGTACCTATCATGTTGGAGTCTGCATAAATCTGCAGTTCCGGGGATATCCTGGATTCGAAGATGATCTCCTTGTGCTGGAAAACGGACCTGGACAGTTCCATGTTTTGCCTGACCAGGTCATGAAGGTTTATAACATCCGGTTCAAAGTCTGTGTCGCCTTTCTGCATTCTGGCCCAGGTCAAAAGGTTTTCCAGCAGGCTGTAAAGGTTTTCCGCAGATCTTTGCATGTTGGCGGAAACATTCTGTAATTCGGCCAGGCTGAAGCTGTTGATATCTTCCGCCATGATTCTGGTGGAGCTGAGGAAACCGGATAAGGGAGATTTGAGATCATGGGCCAGTATGGAAAAAAAGCGGTCTTTCTCTGCAAGGGTCTTTTCAAGCTGCTCTTTTTTTCGCTGAATTTCTTCCCTGGCCTGCTTTTGTTCGGTTATATCGCTTACAATGAGCAAGAGATAACGATCCTGATCTTTACCATCCCCCTGCAGGTCATGTTCTTCTATACGACCGGCAAGTCTAACGGGCAGGTATTTTCTGCTGGGGGTGCGAAGATTGACTTCCATGTTTTTATTCCGGGGATCTTTGAATAAAGCCCTGTAGCGGGCCAGAAAGGTCTCCCGGCCTGTGTGGTCCATCAGGTCGGCCAGTGGAACGCCGTTTATCTCGGTTTCTGTAAAACCGGTCATGTCCATAAAGGTCTGGTTGAATTGCCGGATGAGGCCGTGCTTGTCTAAGCTCAGGTATCCCGCCGGGGCCTGATTGTACAGGCGTACGAACTTGTCTCTGGCAGTCTGCAGTTCCAGCTGGGTGCTTCGAAGTTCTTCATTCTGCATTTCCAGCTCCAGCTGATGCACCCGCAGATCGTGCAGCATGTTCCGGATTTTCTCCGGGGGCAGACCAGCCTCGTCTATATCCGGGGGGTTGTCCTGCAGCTGTTCCTCGGCCTTTCTGCGCAGGGGATCCTTGTGCGGCCCGTCTGAATTATCCAAGATCATTTACCTCCAGGAGATGAATTTTCCTGCAGTTTTTTCAGCTTTTCTTCGCAGTCCCTGAGGGCCCGGCTTATATCAGAGGTATCTCTTATTTCATCGAAAATTACTGCGAATTTTTTGTATTCCGGTGAAAAGACCCGGACCTTGAAGTATTTCTGAAGTTCCAGGCTGTAGTCCTGGATATCCTCAGGGGGTCCGCCCAGAGCTACACGTGCGTAGCGCTGTATCCAGGACTCCTCGGTCTCCGGCAGGACTTCCAGGACCCTTCTGCCCAGGATGTCTCTGGCCTTTAATCCGGTCATCTCTTCAAAGGCGGGATTTACTTCCAGAAAAGTGTAGTCGCAGGGCTGTTCATCATGGTCCAGGACGATTTCGTGCAGGGCAAAGGCATTAGGCATCTGGCTGAAAAGATTGCGGTAGTATTTTTCGCTTTCCCGCAGGGCCTGCTGGATTTCCTTCATCTGGGTGATGTCCATGATATTG
Organism: Desulfonatronospira sp. MSAO_Bac3; assembly: GCF_003838035.1. Lineage (NCBI taxonomy): Bacteria > Pseudomonadati > Thermodesulfobacteriota > Desulfovibrionia > Desulfovibrionales > Desulfonatronovibrionaceae > Desulfonatronospira > Desulfonatronospira sp. MSAO_Bac3. The sequence goes on from NZ_QYZY01000291.1 coordinate 22,187, forward strand.
CCCAGGATCCGCACGACTTTACCATCTTTTTTCTCAGGCAATCCCGATGTGCGAACCCAGATCCTGGTGCCGTCGGCTTTGGTAAAGGGCAGTTCCAGGTCATAGGGACTGCCCCGCTCCAGGGCGAGTTTGAAAGCCTCCTGCAGGCGGTCCCTGCCTTCAGGTGTATAGAACTGCATGTCCTTTTCCACATCGCTTGGGTTGTAATCCTTTGATACCCCGTAGATATTGTAGACCTCGTCGGTCCAGGTGATGCTGCCTGTGGCCGCGTCCATTTCCCATCCGCCCACTCTGGACAGCCTCTGGGTCTGCTCCAGGAGGGCCTCCTTGGTTTTGAGGGCCGCCTCGGTTTCTTTGATCCTGGTAATATCCACAAAAGATGTGACTGTTCCGGAAAATACCTCCGGAGCTACTTCATAGGGGACCACCCGCATAAGGTACCAGCGTCCCTCCCTGGTCCGGGCCTCTTTTTCACTCATTTCCCCGCTTTTATGCACGTTTTCAATGACCTCGATGGGGTCCAGGCCCTGCAGGTAGTGGGCGATATGAGAAATGGGCCGGCCCACATCGCTGTCCAGGAGCTTGAATATATTGGTCACCTTGGGGGAAAAGCGCCGGATTTCCATGTTTTCGTCCAGCAGGAGTTTGCCGATCTGGGTGGCGCTCAGGAGGTTGTCCACGTCGTTGTGCAGTTCGGTAAGCTCTATGATCTTGTTCTGGTATTCGGAGTTGACCGAATACAGCTCCTGGTTGGTGGACTGCAGTTCTTCATTTGTGGACTGCAGTTCTTCGTTGCTGGCCAGAAGTTCCTCGTTGGTGGCCTGCAGTTCCTCGTTGGCTGTTTCAAGCTCCTCAATGGTGGCCTGCAGATTTTCCCTGGTGAACTGCAGTTCCTGCTCCAGGTCGTGGATGCGCTGTTCTGCCTCCCGGGAGATGTCGTAGGTTTGATCGACATCCTGACAGGCGAGCTTGTCCTGCTGCTTTTTTGATTCGTCCAGAAATACAGCCACAAGGGGATCCTGTCCCTTTTTCTGGGGCAGGGGCTTGATGCGCATGTCCACCATCCTGTGATCGCCCTGGTAGCGAACCCGGATATTGGAGAAGTGCAGGGGTTCATTCTGGCGCAGTACCTTCTGGATGCCGGTGGAAATGGGTATGGCCAGGTCATTGGCGGCCATTTTGGAAATATCCATGGACTGCTTTCCCGAAGGCAGTTTGAAATAGCCTTCACTGTTGCCGATGACATGCAGCACTTCCATGTGATCATTGACAATGACAGCGAGATGGATGTGCTCTTCCTCCAGGACATTCAGGAAACGCTCCAGAATAAGATCCTCCCGGCCGCGCAGGTTCCTGCCGGGCAGGGCATTTCTTTCCCTGTTCATGTGGTACACATTATCAGAGCTTCTAAGAGTCTCCCTCGCGCCCAGGGTGTTCTTGACTCTGCCCCTGGTGCGGTAAATCTTGTGCTTGTGGTCCAGGCTCTCGAAGTAGTCCCCCATTTCCCCGGTGGTTTCGCTGGTGCCAAGAAAGAGTATACCCCGCATGTTTAAGGAAAAGTTGAAAAATTCCAGAACCTTGCGCTGCAAATCCGTCTGCAGGTAGATAAGGAGGTTGCGGCAGCTTATTAGATCAATATTGGTAAAGGGTGGATCCTTAATCAGGTTGTGCTGGGCGAAAACAACCATTTCCCGGATGTTGCGGGCTATCTGGAAACTGTCCTTCTTTTTGTAGAAATACTTGGCCAGCAGGTCCGGGGGCACGTCTGCAGCGATACTCTCGGGATAACTGCCGGCTCCGGCCACCTGCAGGGCATTGCGGTCGATATCCGTGGCAAATATCTTTATGTCGCGCATTCTGCCTGTCTGCTCCATGCACTCCCTGGCCAGAATGGCCAGGGTATACGCCTCTTCCCCGGTAGAGCATCCTGGAATCCAGAATCTCATCTCGTTATTTTGCCTGGTTGACAAAACTTCCTGGAGCCAGTTGTCCTTGAGGGCTTCAAAAGCCTCCCGGTCTCTGAAAAACCGGGTCACCCCTATGAGAAACTCCCTGAACAGGGTGGCGGCTTCGTTGGGATAGCTCTGCATGTAGGAGACATAATCGTGTATATCCGAGATATGGTTTATGGTCATGCGTCTCTGGATACGCCTGGTAAGGGTGCTTGGCTTGTAGTGGGTGAAATCCACCTTGTACTTGTCCCTCAAGATGGCGAATATCTTGGTCATGGCGTCATCATCGCTGATGACCCGGTCGCTTTTCTCGGCCTTGGCCACGTAAGGGTGTTTGGCATACGAAACGAGCTGTCCGGGCATCTCCTCAGGGGGCAGCACAAAATCCACCAGTCCCGTGGAAATTGCCGACCTGGGCATGCTGTCGAACTTTGCCGAGTCTTCGCTCTGGACCATGACCATGCCGCCATGCTCTTTTATGGCTCTTACTCCGCGCATGCCGTCGCTTCCGGAACCGGACAGGATGATGGAAACCGCCTTTTCACCCTGGTCTTCGGCCAGGGAGCGCAGAAAAATGTCTATGGGCAGGTTTATGAGGCCCTTGGTGTGCTCCTGTTCGCTTAAAAAGAGCCGGCCGTGGAAAATAGTCAAATTTTTCTTGGGGGGAATGAGGTAGATGTTGTCCGGAAGCACTTCCATGCCTTCTTCTATCCTGTGCACGTGCATGCTGGTCTTCTTGGACAGGATCTCCTTCATGAGGCTTTTGTAATCCGGGGAGAGGTGCTGGATGACGATGAAGGCCAAGCCGCTGCTGGAGTTCATGTCGGCAAAAAAGGCCTCAATGGCCTCCAGGCCTCCTGCAGAGGCACCAACAGCAACATACAGCCCGGGGGTGCCGGGGGATTTTTCCTGGGTATTCTGGTTTTGAGTATCGTTAAGTTCCTGGGGCATTGCAGCTCCTGCTGTATATTGTGGGGATTAAAATAACCGGTGAATTAATCGCGGATAAGCGCGCAAGCAGCCGGTTCAAAGCCTGCATTCAGGGGGATTAAGGCATCCTGGATTGCTGGAGGCGGCCTGGTGCCTCGAACAAAAATGGTTGTTGTCAAAAATCCTGAAAAAATAGTCCTAAAGGAAAACTTTTCTTTCCTTAAAAGCGCAGATACTTACCATGAAGGGCATGAAGATCATGAAGTTAAAGCGCTGAACAGATACTGAGTCTTACAGTTTCAGTCATCCAGGAAAGGTAACCATTCAGGGGGGTGCCGGAATCGGCCTGGGGACAGTCCCCGCGACACCTTGCCTTCACGATCACCAAAATTACAAGCGCAAAATTCCGTGATCCTGCACAGACCTACACAGCGAGGGACAGTCCCCAGGCCTTGTGCCAGTAATCAACACCGAGGACCCCCTGAATGGTTACCAGGAGAGGCGCTCTCCTTTGAACAAACTCAAACTTTTCCTGTAGTGACAATACCTTGCTGAATTATTTACTATTGTAGTACGGTTAAGTATTGAATGCAACCCTGGATTGAATTTCAGGGCTGTACAAGCCTGGTATTTTTCTGGGACCTGCGGGGCATCCAGCTGAGTTACGCCGCATGATCATGGTTTTGCGGTTTCCAGCTGTGTTATCTGCTGTTCCAGTTCCTCCAGGCGGTGCATAAGACTGTCGTTTTGGGCGCATACCTCCCGGTACTCCCTGCTTAGTTCTCTGAGCCTGTCTGGATCCTGACAGGTCTCGGGCAGAGACATGGCATTTTCCAGTTCTTCCTGGCGCAGCAGAGACTGCTCCAGGCTGTGTTCCTTTTCAGAGTATTCTTTTTTAAGGGGCTGAAGTTCCCGGTAAATCCGGTTTCGAAGGCTTGCTTCCTGTCTTTTTTTCTCTTTGTGCGGGCTGTTGTTTCTGCCTGAACCGCCGGGCCCGGTTTCCCGGGAAAGCTCAGGGCCGGCCTGGTCCTTCAGGACAACTCTCTGGTAATACTCGTCAAAGCCCATGCCGTGTTCCACAGTGTGTCCGTTTTCCAGGGTCCACACTTCACCGGCTACCCGGGAAAGCAGAAAACGGTCGTGGGCGATCATGAAAACTGCCCCCGGGAAATCTTGCAGGGCGGCTATAAGCGCCTCGCGGCTTTCCATGTCCAGGTGGTTGGTGGGCTCGTCCAGCAACAAAAGGTTGGCCCGGGTAAGAAACAGGGAGGAAAGGATAAGCCTGGATTTTTCACCGCCGCTTAAGCTTTGTACTTTTCTGTCCCAGAAGGTTTCGTCCAGAAGAAAGAGCCCCAGCACGGAGCGGACTTCCTCCTCGGTGAGATCCCGGGATGAAAGCCTTTTGATCTCTGCCAGGACCGTATTTTCAGCTGCCAGGGTCTCGGTCTGGTGCTGGGTGAAATAGGCCGGCCTGGTGTTGTGTCCAAGTTTTATAGTTCCGGAGTCGGGGGCAGCCCGGCCGGTTATGAGCTTGAACAGGGTGGACTTTCCGCTGCCGTTTTGTCCCATGAGGGCGATTTTGTGGCCGTCAAAGAGTTGAAAGTTTACATTGTTTAAAAGTTCAGGGCCTTGAGGATGCCTGAAGAAAAGCTCGGAACAGGTAACAGCCACCCGGCTGGCTCTGGCCGGGGCAGGCCAGGAGAAATTCAGGCGCTTGCCGGCTCTGTCTGACTGCAGTTCCTTTTTCCTGGATTCCAGGCTGTCCATCCTGGCCAGCCTGGCCTGGGCCTGCCTGGCCTTGGAGGCCTTGTAGCGGAAACGGTCCACAAAGCTTTTGAGATGTTTTATCTCACTGGATATCTTTTCTCTTTCCTTTTCCCGCAGAATCTGAGTTTCCTGGTGCCATTTCTCAAAAGAGGAGTAGTTGCCGGGGCGGAAATAGGGCCTGTCAAAACCCAGGTGCAGAACATGCGTAGCCACCCGGTCCAGGAAAAAACGGTCATGGGCCACCAGTACCAGTATGCCGGAAAAATCCAGCAGGTAGTTCTCCAACCACAGCACAGCTTCCATGTCCAGATGGTTGGTAGGTTCGTCCAGGATGAGAAGATCGGCTCCCTGCAAAAGGACCCTGGAAAGCCTGGCCCGCTCTCTCCAGCCTCCGGAGAAATGCTCCAGGGGCAGGTGGAACCTGGACTTTTCAAAGCCAAGCCCGGTGAGGATCTTTTCAGCCCTGTACTCGGGGTTGTATCCGCAGGATTGCTCCATCTCGGCCTGTCTACGGGAGAGTTTTTCCAGGCCCTGTCTGTCGTCTTCAGCCACGGCTTTTTTCCACTGCCTCCAGAACTGGCTCCAGTCAGGCAAAACACTGAGCACAAACTCCAGCAGGGGGATCTTTAGGTCGGAATCATCCAGGTCCTGGGCCACAAATCCGGTTCTCAGGCCCTGGGGACGGTTTATGCTTCCGCTGTCAGGGTGGGTCAACCCGGCCAGCATGCTTAGAAGGGTGGACTTGCCGCAGCCGTTGGGACCGGTCACTGCCAGACGTCTGCCGGGTTCCAGCTCAAAAGAGACCCTGCTGAAGAGTTCCTGGCCGCTGTAACTTCTGGATATATTGTTGGCGGTTATTTTCATGACCGGGAAAGCAGAATAATGCAGCTGCAATATTTTCTGTCAAGTAACATTTTCCGGGACACAGTCTAACTCTGAGTGATACGCTCTTTAAGCACTGTAATAAGGTTTTCCAGTTCTCTTTCCATTTCCGGCAGCAGTCTGTGCATTTCTTCCATGTCTTCTGCACCTGCGGCCTTTTCCATGGCCCAGGCTTTTTCACTCAGGTTTCTGGCTGATATATTGGCCGAAATACCCTTGAGGGCGTGGGCATAACTTCTGGCCTGTTCCGGGTTTTTACTGTGCAGGCTTTTTTCAAGGTTCTGCATGCGTTTAGGGGCCTCTTGGATGAACTGCTGCAGGATTTCCTGCAGCAGTTCCTCATCATGCATGACCCTTTCTGCAAGTTCAGCCTCCACAAAATGTCCCTGGTCATGCACAGATGAAGCATCCAGGCCGGGAGTGTCTTCTTGCCGGGCGTTTTTTAAGCCGCCTTGTGCAGGGCGGAGTTGCCTGTTGATAATTTCTTCCAGTTCCTGGGGCTGTACCGGCTTGGAAAGGTAGTCGCTCATCCCGGCCTGGATGCATTTTTCCCTGTCTCCTTTCATGGCATGGGCGGTCATGGCCACTATGGGCACCTGTGGATTCTGCACGCTATTCTCTCCTGCGCGTATGCGCCGGGTGGCCTCAAATCCGTCCATTTCCGGCATGCGGCAGTCCATGAGCACCAGGTCAAAGTTTTCCCGGGCCAGGATGTCCAGGGCTTCCCTGCCGTTGTTGGCTACTGTCGAGTTCGTAAGGCCCAGTTTTTTCAGTACGGCCCGGGCAACCATCTGGTTGGTGGGGTTGTCCTCAACTATGAGTATGCGGCTGTCCAGGTGCGGTCTGCAAGACGCCTGCCCCGGATCAGAAATTTTTTCCTGTGCTTCCTTATCAAGGGGTGCAGGGTCCTTTTCAAAGCCTGCGGTAAACCAGAAGGTCGATCCCCGGCCCTTGGAACTTTTCACTCCTATTTCTCCACCCATCATCTGCACCAGGCTTTTGCAGATGGCCAGCCCCAGCCCGGTACCTCCAAAACTGCGGGTTACCGAGGTGTTTAACTGATGAAAGGGGGTAAAAAGCTGGTCCTGCTTTTCCTCAGGGATGCCTATGCCGGTGTCGTGCACCTCAAAAAGCAGGCGGACATGGTCTGCTTCTTCCTGAACCGGGGACACCTCCAGATCAACCTGTCCCTGGGAGGTAAACTTGATGGCATTGCCCAGGAGGTTGACCAGAACCTGGCTCAGACGTCCTTCATCGCCCAGCAGACAGTGATGTACTCCTGGATGGATGACATAACCGAGCTTCAGACCTTTTTCCATGGCCTGGTAATTGAGTATGCCGGCGCTGTCTTTTACTGTTGTTTCCAGGTTAAAGCCCTTGGTTTCCAGTTGCAGCCTGTCAGCCTCTATTTTGGAAAGATCCAGGATGTCATTTATCAGGTTGAGCAGGGTCTGGGCGCTTGTTTTTAATGTTTCGGCAAAGCTTCGCTGCTGGGAGTCCAGTTCCGTGTCCAGGAGGAGCCCGCTCATGCCGATGACTCCGTTCAGGGGGGTGCGTATCTCGTGGCTCATATTGGCCAGAAACTCGCTTTTGGCCCGGGTGGCATGTTCAGCCTGCAGCCTGGCCTGATTCAGCTCCTCTTCGCGGCTTTTTCTGTGCCTGGCATTGACCAGAAGCTCGGCCAGGAGCACGAACAGGTCTATCTCAGCCCGGGTCCATTCCCTGGTTTCCCGGACGCAGTCCACACCCAGGAACCCGTAGCAGTGAAAATGATCTTTCAGGGGCACGCTAAGCAGCGCCTTAGTGTCCTGCTTTTGCAGATGGGTTTTCAAGGGATCCCAGTCAGGCATTTCCTCAATATCCCCAATGTAATACGGACTGCCCTGACTGTGCAGCCTCACGGGTTCCCAGGCCATATCAAAGGGAACATTCTGCAGCCTGTGCTGCTGGGGATCGACTCCTGCGGCGCACCATTCATGGGTGTTAGTCATGGTCTGGTTGTGGAAGTCATAGGCGAAAACGTAGGTCCGGTCGGTCCTGGTAAACCTGGCTACCTGCATAAGCGCTTCACTTACTGCCTTTTCCAGGTAATCTATGGGTGCGGTAAGAAAGACCATGGACATATCCACCAGAAGCCTGTGCATCTTCATGCGATACCTCAGGGCGTCTTCTGCCTTCTTGAATTCGGTGATGTCCCTGGCCACGGCTATAATCAGATCCCTTTCTCTCTGCCTGAAGGTCCTGAGGCTTACTTCAACAGGAAAATCCCGGCCGTCTTTAGTCCGGTGTAGAGTCTTTATCAACCCTGCCTGTTCTCTGTCCTCGTTGACTGAGTCACAGATCTCCTGCATATCCTGAAATGTGAATTCAGGCTTGAGGTCGTGGGGACCCATGTTCAGTAGTTCTTCCCGGGAGTAGCCCAGTGACTGGCAGGCCATGAGATTGACGTCCAGAAATTTCATGCTTTCGCAGTCGATGATGAAAAAGCTGTCTGCACTGCTGTCCAGAGCGGCCTTGAATCTTTCCTGTTTTTCCCGGTCTTTTTTTTCCTGGGTGATGTCCGTGGCTATCTGCAGGCGCACCAGGCGGCCGTCTTTCCAGGGGATGGCTTTATCCCGCAGGATATACCACCTGTCTTCGCCGGAGTTGTAATGTTCCCGGACACGCGTACCTGTGGGCCTGCCCTGTCCATCCAGGAGCAGGTGGTTGCCGCAGTCCGGACATGGCCCGGAAGCGCCTTTCTGCATTATTTCCCAGCATTTCATGCCGGTTACGTATCCCAGGTTCTTCCGGCCGTAATCATTTATAAAAAGGATCTCGTGGGTCTGCATATCCGCAACGTAAACCAGGCTGTCCATGCTGTTCATAACCGCCTGCATACGCTCGGTTCTGTCCTGCAGTTCCTCCTGTATTTTTTTGTGATGGGATATGTCCCTGGCTATGTGCACGCAGCCCCTGAGGCGGCCTGTACTGTCATGCAGGGGATTGGTGCTGACATGGAAATGTCCGTTTAGATTGTCAATCCAGGATTCCGCCTGCTCTGCATTTCCGCTGCAGAGCAATTTCGCGTGGGGGCAGAAATCCGGGGGCCGGCTCATGCCGTGAACCAGTTCATAGCATTTGCGGCCCTGGGCCTGCCAGGGCTCAACTCCCAGGGCGTCAGCCATGGATCGGTTAATCCTGACCACATTGTGCCCGGCGTCCAGTATGGCGATGAGATCTGGAACTGCATCAAAGGTAAACTGCCATAACCGGCCTTCTGAATCTGCTTCTTTCAAGAACTCCAAAATATCCTCCTCGTTCAGCTGTGCCCGGCACTAATGCCTGCAGATGTCTCCCAGCTTTTCCAGCCGGGACCAGAACTCCTGGCCGGGGGTTACGCAGTAGTTGGGGCCCAGCATGAGCCTGCAGCGTGTATGGTCTTCCAGGCGCAGGTTCAGGCATACCGGGATGCGTCCCGGGTATCGGGCCAGAAGGTTTTTCAGGTCCTTGATCCATTGATCCCCGGGCACGCCCTGAAGGTCTGCTTCTATTTCCACCGGCTGATCCCCGCTGTCTATGGCCTGACTCAGATAGGAGATGCTTTCGGCTGTAAATTTAACCTGTCTTGGGGTCTCGCTGTCTTCTTCTCCGGAAGAACCGCCGCTCCCCTGATAACTGCTTATCCTGGCCTTTAAAAGCAGGGGCTGTTCGCTTTGAACCACTTCCCTGCAGGTGGAATAAAGATCCCCGAATATGGTGACTTCAGCGGTTCCAGTCAGGTCCTCTATCTGGCAGAAGGCCATCTTGTCTCCCTTTTTGCTGACGTGTTCTTTTTTGCCTACTATGATTACAGGAAGTTCCACCTGGGTGCCGGGTCTTAGTTCCAGGCATTCCTGGATGGTACTCAGCTTCAGGCGCTGAATATCGCGCCTGAAGGGCAGCAGGGGGTGCCCGCTCAGGTAAAAGCCCAGGGCCTCTTTTTCCAGCTTGAGCTTTTCGTCCTCCTGGAATTCTTCCAGCTCATTCTCGGGACAATCCAGACCCAGGCCCTTGACCTGGCAGGTTTCCTCCCCCAGGAGGCTGAGCATGGACAGCTGTCCCTTGACCTTGTTTTTGGCTGATCTCTGAGCCCTGGCCGCAACCATGTCCATCCCGTCCAGAAGAGCCCGGCGGGAGCAGCCCAGAGTGTCCATGGCCCCGCTTTTGATGAGCATTTCCAGGACCCGTTTGCCCGCCTTGCGCGAACCTACTCTTTCGCAGAAATCCAGGAGGTTTTCAAAGGGGCCGTTCTTTTTTCTCTCCCGGATGATGGCCTCTATGGCGCTTCTGCCTACGTTTTTTATGCCCGAGAGCCCGAAGCGCACCTGGTTGTTCTCCACGCTGAACTCGTTCAGGCTGGAATTGATGCAGGGGGGCAGTACGGTGATTTCCATATCCCTGCAGGCGTTGACATGGGCTATGACCTTGTCTGTGTTGTTTACCTCGGAGGTGATGAGCGCGGCCATGAATTCGCTGGGAAAATGGGCCTTGAGGTAGGCGGTCTGATAGGAAATCAGGGCGTAAGCCGCACTGTGGGATTTGTTGAAGCCGTATCCGGCGAATTTTTCCACCAGGTCGAAAATATATTCCGCTGTCTCCTGTTTGACCCCATGTTCTTTGGCACCCTGCAAAAATTTGCTTCTCTGCCTGGCCATGACCGAGGCTTCTTTCTTGCCCATGGCCCGGCGCAGGATATCGCCGTCCCCCAGGGAATACCCGGCCAGGACCTGGGCGATTTTCATGACCTGTTCCTGGTACAGGATAACCCCGTAGGTTTCCTTTAGTACCGGTTCCAGTTCCGGGTGGGGGTATTCAACAGGGACCAGGCCGTGCTTGCGCTTGATGAAGTCCGTGACCATGCCGCTTTCCAGGGGCCCTGGACGGTAAAGGGCCAGAAGGGCGATGATGTCTTCAAAGCAGGTGGGCTTTAAGTCCACCAGGACATTGCGCATTCCAGAGCTTTCCAGCTGGAATACCCCGTCGGTGAGCCCCCGGCCCAGGAGCTTGAAGGTTTCCGGGTCCTCCAGGGGCAGGCTGTCCAGGTCCGGGGTTTCCTGGCCGTTTCTGGAGGCCATGGCCAGGGTGTCCTTGAGTACGGTAAGGGTCTTGAGACCCAGAAAATCAAACTTGATGAGCCCTACTTTTTCCACCCTCTTCATGTCGAACTGGGTGACCACTTCGTCTTTTTTTCCGCGGTAAAGGGGCAGATGCTCCTGCATGGCCCTGTCGGAGATGACGATGCCTGCGGCGTGGGTGGAGGCGTGGCGCACCATGCCTTCCAGGCGGCGGCAGATATCCATTAGTCTGGCCACGTCTTCATCTTCGTCCACCATTTTGCGCAGGTCGGGCTCCTGCTGCATGGCTTTGTCAATGGTCATCTTGAGTTCTTCAGGAATGAGTTTGGCTATCTTGTCCGTCAAAGACAGCTTCATGCCCAGGGCCCGGCCCACGTCCCGGACCACGGCCCGGGCCTTCATGGTCCCGAAGGTGGTGATCTGGGCCACGCTGTCCCGGCCGTACTTTTCCGCCACGTAGCGGATTACCTTTTCGCGCTGATCGTAGCAGAAATCCACGTCAATATCCGGCATGCTGGCCCGTTCCTTGTTCAGGAAGCGCTCGAACAGCAGATTGTATCGGATGGGGTCCAGGTTGGTGATACGCAGGGCATAGGCCACAAGGCTGCCTGCGGCAGAACCCCGTCCGGGACCTACTGGTATGCCCTGAGACTTGGCCCAGTTGATGAAGTCCTGGACAATGAGAAAATAACCGGGAAAACCCATGGAGCAGATTATCTCCAGTTCTTCCTCCAGGCGCTCCCGGTAATGTTTTTGGTCTACGCTGTAGGGCAGTTCCTGGAATCTTTGCTCGAGTCCTTCCCTGGAAAGGCTTATGAATTCTTCGTCCAGGGTGTTTTCCCTGGATGGAGTGTACCGGGGGAAATGAAAGGTGTCCGTTTCTATTTCCAGGTTGCAGCGCTTGATTATCTCCTGGACGTTTTCCAGGGCCTGGGGGCAGTGGGAGAATTCCTTCTCCATCTCCTCCACTGATTTGTAGTAGAGCTGGTCTGTGTCAAAGCGCATCCTGGAGCTGTCCTGGACCTTGGAATTGGTCTGGATGCACAAAAGTATATCGTGGGCCTGGACGTCGTCCGGACCCAGATAGTGGCAGTCGTTGGTGGCCACTACAGGCAGCTGAGTCTCCCTGGACATTTCCAGCAGTTGATCATTGACCTCCATTTGCTCCGGGATGCCGTTGGCCTCCATTTCCAGGTAAAAGCGTCCGGGAAATATATCCGCGTACTGCAGGGCGGTCTCCCTGGCCTGCTTAAAGCCCTGACGGCGCAGGACGTGCTGCACCTCGCCCTGCAGGCAGGCGGACAGGCAGATAATCCCCTGGTTGTGGGCCTTTAATATGTCCTTGTCCACCCGGGGCTTGTAGTAGAAGCCGTCCAGCCAGCCCCTGGTAACTATTTTCACTAAGTTGTGATAACCCTCCTTGTCCATGGCCAGCAGAACCAGGTGGTAGCGCAGCTGATCCTTGACCTGGTGATTCTGAGCCAAATACACCTCACAGCCGATGATGGGCTTGATGCCGTATTTTTTGGCTTCCAGATAGAAGTTCAGCGACCCGAACATGTTGCCGTGATCAGTGATGGCCGCGGCAGGCATACCCAGGTCCACGGCCCGGGCGCACAGATCAGTTATCCTGATGGCCCCGTCCAGAAGGCTGTATTCGGTATGACAGTGTAAATGGGTAAAGTCGGACATTGATCTCTCGGGTTATGGTGATTATTGTCAGTTTATGGTCAAAGCTCAAAGTTCTAAGCTGAAAGCTCAAAACACCATGCCTTTGTCGCTCTCTCGCCCCATCTTCTCCATGCTCCATGCTCCGCGCCCCAAGCCATCAAAGACCCATATCTTCGTTAATCAGTATAACGCAGATGCGATTCTTGGGGAAAGACTTCTCGGTGATGCTCCACACGTTGCAGATGCGCTCCGGGCTTTCGCAGTCGTGACAGCAGGCGGTCTTTATGCATGGTGTTTTTTTCTGCAGTCGCAGGGCATTGGCCGGTGCGCTGTAGGACTTTATGCGCTCCATGGCCTGGTCTGTATCACCGACTATTTTGTTGCGTCCGCACAGGATGATTACTTTTCTGGGGCCGAAGACCAGGGCACCCACACGGTTGCCGATCATGTCCAGGTTGACCAGGTATCCCTGCTCGGTGACTGCATTGGTCCCGGTAATGAACATGTCCGCCAGCAGAGCCTGACGCCTCAGCTCCAGGTTTGCTTCAGGGCCGCGGCTCTTGTCAAAGGTATCCATGACCTGCATGTCGGTTCTGTCTTTCAGCGTGTCATAAAGTCCGGTTTCCTTGAAGGTGGCGGAGCCGCCCCAGGATATGGATGCAGGCCGGGCTTCAGGGATTATTTCTTCCAGGACCAGGCTTTTTGCCCGGCCCGGGTTTTCAGCCAGGCGGCAGTCGAAATTGTTGGCCCGCAGGTTTTCCTGGACCCGCAAAAGCCTCATGTCCCAGTAGTCTTTTATTTCGTTGCCCATATATACTTCCTTTTCTGCTCATTTATCTGTTTTGGGTGGTTTGGCCGCTGTCCCGGAGGAGTTTTTTTCCGCGCTGCCCTGGGTCTTGGGCACCAGCTTCATCTGCGGAACCAGTATCTTGCTGATCACCAGCACTTCCTCCACCTCCTGCATGCTGTTCCAGTCCGGTTCCTTGGGATCGAAGTCTTCCGGAGCCTCCACGAGGCTGCCGTCATTTTTTTTGAAAAGGTACATCTTTGTCCTCCTGATTTTGAATCCTGTGAATTCACGGGCTATAAGCTCCCGGGATATATATCCTTCTATATCGTCCTGGGTAAAAAAAGAACAGGGAAAATACCGGCAGTAACGTACGCACCTGATGGGAGTGGTGTAGTAGCTGCCGCTTATCTTTTTCTGAGTGGCACAGTATATATTTCTATAAAGCATGTTTGAAGAGTATATTGTTCCTTGACCGAAGCATCAGCCAGGCGGGTTTCAGGCGAGTCCTTTTAAAACAACCAGAGTATCCTAATAGACAGCCGCACTCAAATCAATCCCCTGAAAGGGGGCAACCTGACCTTTCTCAGGGACAGCCGGGATATTTCGAGGGACAAAAAAAGGGCGAATTGTGCAATTCGCCCTTTGGTTTTTTTAGATGACAGGGTGAAGAAATCAGCCCTGCTTGAGCTGGTTTACCAGGTTCTGCAGCTCCTGGGCCTGCTGGGAGAGTTCTCCAATGGCCTGGGCTGACTGGGTCATGACCTCGCTGGTCTCTTTGGATATGCGGCTTACTTCCTCGATGTTTTTGTTTATTTCCTCGCTGGCGGTGGACTGCTCCTCTGTGGCCGTGGCAATGGCCTGGACCTGGTCAGCAGCTGACTGCACCAGCCTGACGATTTCCTGGAGCACATCCCCGGACCGGTTTACCAGGGTAGTGGCCTCATCAATAAGCCCGGCAGCCTGGTCCATGCTCTGGATATTGTTCTCTGTTCCCTGCTGGATGGAGGTTATGGCCTGGCCGACCTCCTTGGTTGCGTTCATGGTCTTTTCCGCCAGCTTGCGCACCTCATCGGCCACCACGGCGAAGCCGCGTCCGGCATCCCCGGCCCTGGCCGCCTCTATGGCCGCGTTCAGGGCGAGTAGGTTGGTCTGGTCGGCAATGTCTTCAATGACATTCATGATTTTGCCTATCTGTTCAGCCTGTTGTCCAAGCTGGCTCATGTTGGACTTGAGCTGGGAAGACTGCTCCTGGACCCGGTTGATGGCGGTCACGGATCTGCTGACCACATCCGAGCCTTCCTGGGCCTTGCTTCGGGCCTGGTCCGATCCTTCAGCTGCTTTGGAGGCATTCTGGGCCACCTCCAGTACTGTGGCGTTCATCTCTTCCATGGATGTGGCAGCTTCACCGGCCCGGGAGCTTTGCTCGTCAGCGCCACGGCTGGCCTGTTCCACCTGGGCTGAAAGCTCTTCTGAAGCCGAGGTCATGCGCTCCACCACGCCTTCGATGCTGGAGGCCGCCTGGAGCATACCTTGGCTTTTGGCCTGCTCGGCCTGCTCCTTGGCCTGGTTGGCTTCCTGCATGGCCTGCCGGGCCTTCTGGGCCTGCTCTTCGGCCTCGGCACTCTTGGTTTCGGCTTCCCTGATTTTGGTCTTGAGGTTGCTGACCATGTTGCGCAGGGAGCCGGCCAGGATGCCCAGTTCATTTTTGCCGGTCACTTCAAGTTCTTCGTCCAGGCTGCCTTGAGCCACTTTTTCGGCGAAATCCACGGTTTTCCTGAGGGGCCTGGTAATGACCGCAGTGAGAAACAGCCCCAGGCCCAGGGCCAGAATGACTCCGATGGCCAGCCCGGCCAGGGAGATGGTTACTCCCCGGGCTGCATCGCGTTCTGCAAGACCCACAGCCCTGTCAGCCTGACGTTCATTGAGCTCGATGAGTTCCTGCAGCAGACCCTGTCCCCGGTCCTGCATCTCCACTGAGTCCACCATTATGAGCCGGTTCATTTCCGTATACAGGTCATTGGCCTCCCTGGCGAAGTCGATGAGTTCATCAAAGAGCATGAATACGTGGTCGGCATATCTGCCCATATCATCGCGCAGCATTTCCCGGGCCTGCTGTTCCTGTCCGGCGTCAGCCAGTTCTCTTATGGGCTCTACCACGCCGTGGAAGTTGTCATGAGGTCCCTGCAGACGTCTTAAGATATCCAGCAGTTCCTGGTTGTCCGTATCAAAATCCTGCAGCCAGACTCCAAAATTGCAGGCTTCCGGATCATCGCCGCCTTCAAAGTCGATTCCGAAATCCACATACCCCCGCACATCTTCCATGACCTGGTAATGATCCCCGCGGAACTGCTGCAGATGGCCCAGAAATTCCTCGGTGTTCAAAATGCCGATTTCCTCCAGTTCCCTGGAAAGTTCAAGAAACTGGTTGTTGACCTCGGCCCAGTCCTGTATGGCGTCTTCAAAACTGGCCCAGAGCCGGGTTTCATCTTCGGTCCGGGGCAGGGCCTCGTAGTTTTCCCATGCTTTTTCGTAGTTCTCCCGGGCGGACTCAATCTCCTGGTACTGCTCCTGCCTTGCTTCCATGCCCAGGGCCGGGTTGACCAGGGCGCGCAGGGAGCGCACAACGGTTTCAAACTCGGCCTCTATGATGCGCAGGTTGTTCACTGCCGGCATATTCACCCGCCCCACCTCGTCGATGTGCCCGGATAGATTGTTTGCGCTGCGCCAGCCCACCAGGCCGACGACAACGACAATGAGGGCCACAGCGACAAAACCGGCTACAAGTTTGACTCCAATTGCAATATTGTTCATAAATGCTCTCCTGTGGGATTTAAAAAGCAATGCAGAAGCAGACTGTATATAACCAGCGATTCTGGAGTTTTTGATACCGGAGATCGTCTTTTTTGGGACACAATACATTTAAGTGCTGTTAGAAGCAAATGAAAAAACAGCAGATTGAAGTCGTTTTACCTTGTGTGTGAAGGAACAGCCCCGGGGTGCAGGTTGCTTATCCGGGGATTTTCCTGACTCGGGCGCCAAAAGTTTTTGTTTTTTGCCAGGCAGCAGTTGACGCAGCAAAAATCTCAAGGCAAACACCCTGTATTAAGTATCGGTTGTCCGGGGAATATTCTTTACTGGCAAAAAGCTGCAATCTTTTTTAGAAGAGGAAAACAATGAAAAAATGCTTTTTCTTGATCTTCTGTCTGCTGTTTATCCCTGCTTCCGCATCCTTTGCCGGGGACCAGGGCATGTACTACGGGGGCCTGGAGTCCGGGGCCGGGGTGGAGCATACCTTCAAATCCGGGGTAAAGGGCTCGGATACGGAAGTATCCCGGACCACATATGGTGTAGAGGCATCCTGGTCTTTTCTGACCCTGGGCTATGACCACAGCAGATACTCCTGGGACAAACCGGGTGATTCAGATATTACAGATGACGGCAAAGAACCCTTTGAATCGCTGCACAATGTATATCTGACTGCTGACGTTATATTTCCCGTGAAGGATGACTGGTACCTGAATCTGGCCGCGGGCGTGAACACTTCCTTTGAAAAAGAGATGTCCCGGTCCCTGGGAACTTCGGCCAGGGCTGTTCTTCTCAGGGTCTTTGACAGCGGCTGGATGGTTGGAGTCGGGGCCGTGGGAGGATATCACCCGGTGCGCAGTATCTGGATTCCTGCTGCAGGGTTTGCTTACGGACTGCCCGGCCAGGAGGGATGGACCGCCAGGATAGGCATGCCCAGGACAATGGTCAGATACGGGTTCAGCGAGGATTTTGCCATGCAGGCAGGAGCGGATTATTCTTCCAGGATATATCGCCTCGAGAACAACAGTTCAGCAGTTGAAAGAGGGTATTTCCGCAAGCGCGATATCAGGCTGAGCATGCAGGCGGAGTGGAGTCCCCTTGAAGAGATGACTCTTGAGTTCGGCCCGTATTATGTGCTGTCCAGAAAGTGGCAGTTCTACGACCGCCATGACAGCCGTATCGGCACATGGGACCTCGACAGTGCCCCGGGACTCCAGGCAGGCCTTACATGGAGGTTCTGATGCAGATCGGGCATTTTAAATTCAGCAGTTATTAAAGTTTTAAGCACAGACAGGAGGTTAAAAATGTATACTACCCTGTTCTCACCACTGGAAATCGCAGGCAAAACGCTTAAGAACCGTATAACCATGGCTCCGTTATACTTGGGCTATGCCGGGGAGGGAGGCACTGTGTCGCCTCTTTTGCTGGAGCATTACCGCTTGATGGCCTCCGGCGGGGTGTCCATGATAACCGTGGAGAACGCAACTGTGGATCATCCTGCAGGCAGTGGTTCCAACCGGACCATCAGGGCGGATACCGACGAAAATCTGCCCGGCCTGGAAAAACTGGCCGCAACGATAAAGAATGAAGGGGCCCTGGCCTGCCTGCAGATCAATCATGCCGGAAGATTTGCAGGTGCGCAGGAAGCGGTGGCTCCATCGGAGGTAAATACTTTCGGCAGGACTCCCAGGGCCTTGACCCTGGAGGAGATTGAAGAGATCAGGAACAGCTTTGTCCGGGCCGCCCAAAGGGCCTTCAAGGCCGGTTTCGACATGGTGGAACTTCATGGCGGCACCGGTTATCTCCTGGCCCAGTTCGCATCCCCGAGAACCAACAAGAGAAAAGACTATTACGGCGGTTCCCTGGAAAAGAGGATGCGCTTTCCCCTGGAAGTAATGCAGGCGGTCAGGGAAGCTGCGGGCAATAAGCCTGTGGGGTACCGCTTTCTGGCCGATGAATGGCTCCCTGACGGGCTGACCCTGGAAGAGTCCGGACCTTTGGCGTCAAGGCTGTCGGATGCCGGCGCTGCATACCTCTCGGTTATGGGCGGGACTTATGAGTCTTTTTCCATGCCCGAGGTGATCAAGGCCACCAAGAAGCCTGGGTACATGGCCGACCTGGCGGGTGAAATCCGGGATCAGGTCAGGGTGCCGGTCATTGCTGCAGGCCGTATTGCCCTGGGGCATGTTGCCGAGGAGGTTCTTTCCTCGGGCAGGGCCGACCTGGTGGGCCTGGCCCGGGTACTCTGGGCAGATCCCGAGTGGCCTGAGAAGGTGCGACAGGACAGGGAGGATGACCTGGTGATATGCGATCCCGGCTGCAGGGACGTGTGCATGCAGCTGGTTATGCAGGGAAAACCGGCCTTCTGTCCGAATTGGAGTCCGCAAAAATCCAGGCGGCTCAAAGACCTGTACGAGTAATAAGATACCTGTCCGGGGGTTATGTTACGGGTCAGGCCAGGTATTACGAAGGTTTGCGGGCGATAAGGCCGGCCAGGTATTCCTGGGGAGCTTCGGTTTTGCCCTCAAAATAATGCAGGATTTCCCAGTCCTGAAACCAGGAGTATAGTTCCCGGTCCCGGAGAAGAAAATCCGGGTTGGTGGGCCGTCCCAGCAGGGCCTGGCTGGATGTAAAGGTTTCATAGACGATTATGCCGCCGGGTTTCAGGGTGTTTTTTATGTCCGGCAGCAGGGGGCGGTGCAGGTACCTGAAAACAAGCACCGCCCCGAAGAAGCTTGGGGGCAGGGTGCTCTCAGACTCTGCCTCCAGGTCAACTTCCTTAGTGTGTACCTTCAGCTTTTTTTCCAGGGCCAGGTCATGGATCTTCTGCAGTCCTGATTGATCCCTGTCCCAGAAATAAACCTCCAGCCCCTGTTCCGCCAGAAAAAGGCCGTTTCTCCCGGAGCCGCAGGCCAGGTCCAGTACCGGCCCCGGCAGAGGTGAAGCAGTAAAAAGATGCAGATGCTTTTTTAAAATTCCTGCTGGTTCAGAGGCGTTGTGTTGCTGCATAATAATTTAGTCCAGCCTGGCCATTGTGTCCTCATCCTTCAACGAGGCAAACAGGGTTTCCAGGTCTTCCCTGGCCGCCTTGAAACGCTGCAGTTCTTCTCCTTCCAGGGTGCGTCCCGGAGGAGTATCCACCGTGGAGGGATTGACGTGACTGCCCCGGTGATGGACTTCGTAGTGCAGGTGCGGTCCCGTGGACATACCTGTTGAGCCCACGTAACCGATGGTCTGCCCCTGCTCGACCCTGGCTCCGCGACGTACTCCGGATCCGAAGCGGCTTAAATGGGCATAGACGGTGTGGTATTCATTGGGGTGCCTGATACGGATGTAGTTGCCGTAGTTGCCCTTACGCCCGGCGTACTCCACCACCCCGTCCCCGGCGGCCATGATGGGGGTGCCGGTGGGGGCTGCAAAGTCCAGGCCCTGATGCATCCGGCTGTAGCCAAGTATGGGATGACGACGTTTGCCGTATCCGGAAGTCAGCCTGGCCCCGTCAATGGGGGTGACCATGAGGGTCTTGCGCACAGATTCTCCGTCCGGGTTGAAGAAGTCCACTTCCCCGTCGGTTGTTTCGTAGCGGTAAATAGGAAGATCACGGCCCCTGGTTTTCAGTGTGGCGTATAGGACTGATCCTCCCCGGACAAAATTTCCGTCCTGGTCCAGTTTTTCTTTGAACATGACTTCAAAGGAGTCCCCGGGGCGGATATCGCGCTGAAAGTCTACATCGAAGGAATAGGCGCGGATCATCTGCATAAGTACCCGCAGGGGCATATCCGAGGCTACTGCAGCGTTGTACAGGCTGGAAGTTATCTCGGCCTGGGCCACGACCGTCCTGGTATCCAGTTCACGCTTTTCTTCAGTGGCCACCAGACCGTTTTCAGGGCATTTTTCCACCCTCACGTCCCGGTCCACATCCAGCTTCAGGTTCATGGCCTCAAAGATGGGCTCCTGATCATCCTCTTCCCGGAAGACCAGGGTGATTTCCTGTCCCTGCCGGATACGCCGGGGATTATATACTTCTGAAAGTTCTTCAATGATTTCATGGGCCTGTGTCCTGGGCAGCCCCTCCCCGTTTAAAAGTCCCATAAGGGTGTCTCCGGAAGAGACCCTGATGTTTTTTTCTGATAATTTGGCCCGGACCTCTTTTTGGTCCCCGGCATCCAAAATATCGCCTGTGCCGGGGGCCTGGGCTTCTTGTGCAAGGGCGTCACCGGTGTTGCCGGGAACAATTTCAGGAGATGCTGTATCAGCTGAAGAGCTGCTGTCGCCTGCAGTCTGCAAGCCGGAAGCTTCAGGGATGGATTGTTCAATGGTCAGGCCTTTGAAATTTTCCTGGCCGGACTGTTCGTGTTTTCTGGTTTCGATGAAATCAAAGCCAGAAAACACGAACGTCAGGGCAAGGACAACGCAGGCAGCAGCCAGGAAAAGATATTTTCTGTTTCTTCTGCGTTTGTACCTGATGCGCGACTTGCCGTAGGATGGTATATAATAATCCATGCTTTTACCTCCTGTGAACCGGGCGTCTGTTTTAAATGTCTCCGTGTTCACGGATTTTTTCGTCCTCGTATGGGGCCAGGACTTTGCGGTACCATTCGAGCTTGGCGTGTTCCATGGCACTGGAACACATGCTCAGATTGTCGTAACTGTCACCCATGCGCTGGGCTATCAGCCTGGAAAGCTTGTAAATGCAGTAGTTGAGCTCCCCCTGGGTATGGACTTCCCGGGACAGCTCTTCCAGGAGGGGGTCAAAGACTTGTCTGCGTTTTTCAGGAATATAAGGCATAAAAGCTCCCTTTAAGCGACTTAAGCGATCCAGCACTCCACCTGAGCTGCCAATCTTGCCAAGCTCGGCCTCCGGCCCAGAGGGGCCTACGCCCCGTAGGGCAAAATCATTCACTCAAGTTTCTTATTGTTCCCACGCTCTGCGTGGGAACAATCCCCGGACGCTCCGCGTCCACAATGCCCGCAGGAGCGGTCAGGCTACGCTCCCACGCAGAGCGTGGGAGCGATAAAGAAGCCGGGGACTGTCCCCGGGTTCCTCTGACCTCTGATCTCTAAATTCTGTCCTCTATGCCTGCATTCCGCATCTAAGGCAGTTGCTGCATTCTGTATCAGGGCAGGGCGAGGTGAGCCTTCCCTGCCAGTATTTCCGCCATTCGCGCTTGAGGTATTCCTTTTTCACCCCGATGTCCAGCCTGTCCCATGGAAGGTTTTCCTCCAGGGGGATCTGCCTGTCAGTGTAACGCTCCATGTCCCTGGACCAGTTCGCCAGGGCTTTTTTCCAGCTGCCCTGGTGCTCAGCCGCCAGGAGCAATAGTTCGTGCACTTTTTCGTCCCCCCGGGCCAGAAGTCCTTGAATACGGGCCTGAAAAGGGTTTTCAGAGGTGAACTTAACTGCCTTGTGCCTGGAACAGAGTTTTTTAAACCGCCTGCATCCGGATTCAAACTCCTGCCTGGAGATCATGGCTGCCCACTGCAGCGGGGTCCAGGGCTTGGGCACAAACATGGAGGCGCTTATCTGTATCAGTCCGATGCCTTTTTTCCTGTTGCCCATCCCTTTGAACCGGGCCTGCTGCATTTCTTCCAGAAAGTTCTCCAGTTCCTGAAAATCTTTGCCGGATTCCCCGGGCAGTCCAAGGATGAAATAGAGTTTCAGGGTGTTGAACTGCAGCCTGCTTATCTCTTCCACGGCCTGGAAAAATTTTTTGTGGTCAAAGCGCTTGTTTACAGCCGTACGCAGATCCCGGCTAATACCTTCCACAGCCAGGGTTATACTCCGGGTGCCGCTGCGGCGCAGAAATTCAAGAAAACTGCTGGTCAGGCCATCAGAGCGCATTGAGGACAGGGAAAATTTTATTTTTTGTGCTTTAAGCCACTGAAGAAATTCCTGCAGGTCAGGCCAGTCCGTCAGGGCAGTGCCCACTAAGCCCACCTTCCTGGGACGTATCCCGGATATCAGCTCCTTGAGCTTATTTATGTCAGCTGTACGCGGGGGCCTGTACACGAAGCCTGCTGCACAGAAGCGGCATCCGTGGGGGCATCCCCGGTTTATCTCCACCAGAAAACTGTCCCTGAACACGCTTTGCCCCGAGACAAAGGCCGAGTGCGCCGGAGTTTCAAGCCGGCGTGAGTCTGACTCAGCCACCTGCCTGTGTGCCCTGCTTGTCCGCCCGGATACATAAATTCCGGGTAATCCGGCGATGGTCTCCAGGGTCTTGTGTCTGTCTTTTCCCTGTAAAAAGCAGTTTTTAAGTGCACCGGCTATACAAATAAAAGTGTCTTCCGACTCCCCCACATAGATAAAGTCCAGGCTGGGCATGACCGGAAAGGGATTTATAAAGGTGACCGGCCCTCCGGCCATGACCAGGGGCCACTTTTCCCTGTTGCCGGAGTAAACCTCAATTCCTTCAGCCTGCAGGCTCTGCACCAGGTTCAGGTAATCACCCTCAAAGTTCAGGCTGAAGCAGATAAGGGGAAAATCGGACAATGTTTTATCCGAGTCCTGGTTTACAGCCCTGCCTTGCCTGCGATCCCAGAAAAAGCGCTGGACATGAAAGGTCCCTTCCTCTTCCAGCTGCATATACACTGCCTGCCACCCCAGGGTGGACAGGGCCAGAGACCTTTCTTCAGGAAATACCAGGGCAACGGGAAGCCTGCCTCCCCATTCCCGGCTTTTGGACCTGGAAGGCCCTGAGATTGAATCTTCCCTTGGAACCTGAAGCAAATTCTGATCCGGTTTGCAGGTATTTCCCGCCCTGGTGTTAATCCGCCTGTCTGCGTATAAAGGAGGGGATTTCGAATTCATCCTCGTCGAATATGAATTCCTCTCCCTTTTTCTGCCTGGTCTTGTTCTGCTTTACACTTTCAATGGGTGCCTGGTCCTGATTGTTCCTGCTGCGCCGGATGTAGGCCGGGATATTCAGGTTGTCCTTGCCATCGGGATCCACAGACATGTTCCTGGGCCTTTGCCTGGCATTGTTTTGACCCTTCTGCACCTTGGAGAGATCAGTGACCTTGGACGAGGTGCGCTCAGATGAGGAATGTTCATCCTCGATTCCGGTGGCTATGACTGTAATGCGGATCTCGTCCTCGATGTTTTCGTCGAACACCGTTCCAAAATAGATCTGGGCGTCTTCGTCAGCGGACTCATGTATGATTTCCGCTGCTTCGCTGACCTCGTCAATGGCCAGGTCCATGCCGCAGGTGACATTCATCAGTACGCCCTTGGCCCCGTCAATGGAAACATCTTCCAGAAGCGGGCTGGTTATGGCCTTCATGGCCGCTTCCCTGGCCCGGCCTTCTCCAGTGGCTATGCCTGTGCCCATCATGGCCAGACCCATCTCGGACATGACCGCCTTGACGTCGGCAAAGTCCAGGTTGATGAGCCCCGGGACCATGATCAGGTCGGATATGCCTTTTACGCCGTAGTAAAGGACCTCGTCGGCCTTCTTGAGCATCTCCAGAAAGGAGGCCTTCTTGGAAGCCAGGGAAAGCAGGCGGTCATTGGGGATGGTGATGATGCTGTCCACCACGTCCTTGAGTTCTGAGATCCCGCTTTCTCCCTGTCCGCGCCTGCGCTTGCCCTCAAAATAGAAGGGCTTGGTCACTACTGCGACGGTCAAAGCGCCCATTTCCTTGGCCACCCTGGCGATGACCGGGGCGGCTCCGGTTCCGGTTCCACCTCCCATTCCGGCGGTTACAAAGACCATGTCGCAGCCGTCCAGGACCTCCCGGATGTGATCGATACTTTCTTCAGCCGCCTCTTTGCCCACCTGTGGGTCTGCGCCGGCGCCGAGGCCCTTGGTCAGGTTTTCCCCCAGCTGGACCTTATATTCCGCCTGGGAGTGCTTCAGGGCCTGCAGGTCTGTGTTGGCCACAATGAAGGTAACCCCCTTCATGGCCGAGCAGATCATGTTGTTGACGGCGTTGCTTCCGCCGCCGCCGACGCCGACCACCTTTATCCTGGCGTTGCCGTCCATCTGGATTTCCTGGTATTCCATAGCTTCCTCCTTACCCGTTTAGCTGAGAAAATATTTTGCCTGCATCTAGTTAGTTGTTTTGTAGTTTGTAATTGTTGTTACGTATCTGTTTAGCGCTTTGCATGTGGCATGGGGACTGGCTCTTCCGGGACCCACTTGTCCCAAAAAATGAGATATTTTAAGCACAAAATGATGCTCAAGTGGGTCCCGGAGTGCCTGTCC
>NZ_QYZY01000028.1:0-26496 GCF_003838035.1 Desulfonatronospira sp. MSAO_Bac3
ATCCTCCGGCCTTCTGCGCACCACCCCCTTTACAGCCAGGACATACTCGCTGCGCAGGGCGTGAGCGTCTTCCAGAGCCTGCGCACTTACATCCGGGGTGAAAACCACCTGGGTCAGACCGTCCCTGTCCCTTAAGTCGATAAAAATAAGTCCGCCATGATCCCGGCGGTACTGCACCCAGCCCATGAGGCACACTTCCCTGTCGTCATGTTCCAGGGTCAGATCATTGCATCCATGAGATCTCACCCACCATCCCAGGGGCTGGGTCTCGAGCTTGCTTCTGGCTTCATCCATTGTGTTTTGTTCCTGTATGGAGTTGAGGTTTGTACTGAAAATTACCTGGGCTGAAATACAAGGCCCAGAGCCTGTTCTGCATCGTCCTGACTCACGGCCCGCTGCACACCCGTGGACATATCCTTGACCTGAACCTGGTTTTTATGCATTTCATCCAGGCCCAGCAATAGACATGTCTTGACGTTTTTCTTGTTGGCCTGGCGCAGATGGCTCTTTACGCTTCTTACCTGAAAGCTCATCTCGCCGCGGTACCCTTTGCTGCGCAGCCTTCTTACCATAAGCATGGCCTTATCCAGGGCATCTTCGTGCAGAACCGCCATATAAAAATCCATGGGTCTTTCCTGGATACCCTGCAGCAGAAGCGCCAGGCGCTCCATGCCGCAGGCAAAGCCGATGCCCGGCACCTCCGGACCACCCAGGACCTTAACCAGGCCATCATACCTGCCCCCTCCGGCCACGGCTGACTGAGAGCCGATATCGTTGGAAATGACCTCAAAAGTAGTCCTTTGATAATAATCCAGACCCCGCACCAGGAACGGGTTCAGCTCATAGTAAATGTCAAAACTCTTGAGAATACCCAGCACCCGGTCAAAATGTTCTTTGCATTCCGGACACAGGTTGTCCACAATTCTTGGAGCCTCTGAAGCCACCTCCCGGCAGCCCGCGGCCTTGCAGTCCAGAACCCTCAGGGGATTGGATCCGGCCCGGCGCTGGCAGTCCTCGCAAAAAACGTCTCTGTTTATACCCTCCAGAAAGCTCTTGAGTTTTGCATCAAAGCCTGGACGGCAGGCCGGACATCCCAGGGAATTGATCTCCAGAACAAGCTCTTTGAGGCCCAGGGACTGAAGATATCCCCAGAGCATGGACAGAATCTCGGCATCGGCATACGGTGAATCCTCTCCCAGCATTTCCGCGTTTACCTGGTGAAACTGGCGGGTCCTTCCTTTTTGGGGCCGTTCGTACCTGAACATGGGACCCAGGGTGAAAAACCTGCTGACATTCCCGGAACTGGCTGCAGGACTGTCGATATAGGCCCGGATAACCCCGGCGGTGGCCTCGGGGCGCATGGTCAGGCTTCTGCCTCTGCGGTCAGGGAATATGTACATTTCTTTCTGGACCACATCCGTATCCTGGCCTATGGACCGGGCGAAAAGCTCTGTCTGCTCCAGAATCGGGGTGCGCAGTTCCTGGTAGGCGTACCTGGCAAATATCTCCCTGGCCTTGTCTTCCATGAAAGTATAAGAAGTGCTTTCGGGAGGAAAAAGATCAAAAAAGCCTTTGATTTTGTTCACTCTGCTCATGCTTGTTCTTTTTTTCTCCGACTGGACAGCCGGGACTGGGGATAGTAAAAAAGCTGAATTAAATTAGTTTCCATCCGGAAAGTCTTTCTTTCCGGATGTTGAAGCTGTTGGTTTTCTTTACGGAAACGAGGAGTTTTTTCTTTTGGCAAGGAAAACAAGCAATTATGAGGAGGCGTATCTTAATACGGTGACGAATAATTGTGCAGATTGACGCCGCCAAAAGGAAAAAGAACCGTTTCCGGATGAAAACTAAATTAATCCGGCTGACACCTCCAGCGAAGATTCAGTAAACCTCCGGGGCTGTCCCGCATCTAGTTGGAATTTCGAAATATTTATTGTGCTTAAATACAGATAACTTACTTGTTTTACGCTCACGTAAACTTTTTAATGTTAGAGCAAGTATTATTAAATGTCAAAACTTCAGAGGAGCACAGATGATCCAGGCTCTATCCATCGTGGGATACAAAAAGAGCGGCAAAACCGGTCTTATGCTCAAGCTGGCCAAAGAACTTCAGAAAAGAGACATAAAGGTGGCTGCAGCCAAGTTTTCCGAACACGGCTTTGACCAGGACAACACGGACACGGCCCAGATGTCTTCCGTGGTCAGGGAAGTTATCGGCTTGAGCAGGGAACAGTCATTTTTCCACTGGCAGGAAAAAAAATACCTGCCGGACCTCATACCCCTTCTGCAAGCAAAAATGCTCCTGGTGGAGGGAGGAAAACATCTGGGATGGCTGCCGCGGGTGCTGGTTTTAAAAAAGCCGGCTGATGCGGAAGCCCTGGACAGGGGACTGGCCGTAGCCACGTGGGGAAAGATAAAGACCCATTACCTGCCTCATGCCGGCAGCATCCAGGACCTGGCGGACATTGTGCAGTCCAGGGGATTCGCCCTGCCCGGCCTGGACTGCGGCACCTGCGGCCGGGAAACATGCCTGGACCTGGCCCGGGAGATGGTCGCGGGAAAAGCCGGCATTCAGGACTGCCAGGCCATGCACTCCAGGATGAAGGTCACCGTAAACAACCAGGAACTGGCCATGAACCCCTTTGTGGAAAGGATCATAACTAAGTCCATCCAGGGCATGCTCTCGGAGCTGAAAGGCTACTCCCCGGGAAAAATAAACATATCCATTGAATGATCAGACGCAGCGTGTGGCAGGCGGTATTACTCTTTTTCCCCGGAAACCACCCGCAAAAAGACTTCACCTTCGGGTATATTCAAAGATTCAAGGTTGCCCTGTTCCACAGTCAGTTCTGAACTCTGAAATTTTACGCTTTTCAGCTCCGAAAAAAACTTGTCCGGCCTGGATTTGAAAAACTGCATCAGGTCACTGGAAGACAGAATTATTCCCTGATGCAGAAACAGTCCGGCCAGGTCCCGTCCCACTGCATTGTAAAGGCGCACCTGGATGCGAAAGGAAATATCCTGCTCTGAGTCAGTTTCCTCTTCCTGGCGGCTGGACAGGGAGATGCCCTCGCGCATGCGCTTGAAATAGCCGTCCCGGCGCATGGTGGCTCCCACAAGCCCCGGCATGGCTGCAGAAAGTGCCAGCCTGCATCCGGGCCTGATGGTAGCCTGATCAATATCGTCCACTGCTGATCCATCCAGAAAGATGGTCTGCAGGCTCTTTTCGGTATAAACTCCGCATACTCCTACCAGTTCGCAGAGGAACTCCCGCAGGGAGCATACCTTTGGCACCGGCATGAAAAATCCCTGCTGCAACAGCAGACTGAACTGCTCCGGGGCCTCATGTTCAAGCATCAACACAGGCAGACCAAACATGTCTTTGCAATATGGTTCGGGGTACTTGGCTGTATAAGTCATGGCTGTTTCCAGAAAAAATGTAACTATTCACAATCTGATAAAAATGGTCAACCTATGCACACCGCTGATATCCAGGGTCCGGGGGCTTTGCAAACTGGGCGTAAACTGTCTGAACGACGCGTAGTCACGCCTGTGGCGTGATTAATCAAAACCGTAAAACACCGAACATGATTTAGAGCAGGTTATATAAGTTGTTCTGGTTTAAAAACTCGTGTAAAGGTTTTGATCTACGCTTCATAGGAGTGAGTTTTTACGTCCTGTTTGCGAAGTCCTCGGACACTGGTGAAAGGTTTTGAAAAAAGAAGGAAGGCCCTGGAGCCTTCCTTCTTTTTAATATGTATTTTTCAATACTGATTAGAAGTTATATACACTGTCCAGTTCTTTGTCCGGTACGTCAAAAACAACGTTGTGCGGAGCTAGGGGTTCGCGGGAGAAGTACCTGGGCAGACGGTCGTGTGCAGGACCGAAACCGGCCTTCTCGTTGAATTCCTTCTCCATCTTGAGGATCTTCTGGCCCAGGGCCACTACGTCATCACCGGTCATATCCAGTCCGTACATATGATTGATGGTCTGAACCATGGCCTCAAATGTCTCGCCCTGATCCAGGATGGCAAAGGCCACGAACAGGCAGAAGCCGGTGGAATCCAGGGCTGCAGTGGCTATCTGCAGGTTGCGGGACAGCTCGGCCTGGCCTCCGGTCTGCAGGGGATCCACGTCTCCGCCCACCTTGAGGATGTTGGCGGTGACTGCATACCCGGCCGTGTGGTCAGCTCCCTGGGTGGTGGTGGCGTAGGTCACCCCGATACCCTTGACCGAACGGGGGTCATAGGCAGGAAGAGCCTGGCCCTTGACCACAGGTGCATGCTCCATGCCGTAGCAGCGGGCGGTTGTGGCGGCCCCGGCGCCCAGGATACGCCCCAGGGGTGTGCCTTTGCCCACTTCGTGCACCAGGTTTATAGCCCCTTCAGCATCACCGAATTCGATTACGCCTGCCTCCATGGCCACGCCTATGGTCACGCCCATCTCTATGGTATCCAGTCCGTAATGATCATCCAGGTAGTCCAGCCTGGCAATGGCGTCCAGGTCGTCGATGCCGCAGTTGCCGCCGTGGGACCAGACAGTCTCGTATTCCGGCTGCTTGGACATGTAATTGCCGTCCTTGTCTGTGTATATACCGGAGCACTGGATGATGCAGCCCCGGTGGCAGCCGTGTGTGGGCTGACCGCCTTCGCGGTTTTTCATGTTTTCGGCCTGCAGCTCCCCGGACAGGTTCTGGGCGTGTTTATAACGGCCTTCCCTGAAGTTGTACGTGGGGTAGCCTCCGGCCTCGTTTAAGATATTGGTGAGCACGTTGGTGCCGTAGGTGGGCAGTCCCTGGCCGGTGACTGCGTGGGCCTTGAGGCCTTCAACAAACTTCTTGTTGGACTCCTTGAACTCGTCCGGGCGGACAGGCTTGCGGGTCTTGGCACCAGAAGCATCCACAACAATGCACTTGATACCCTTGGAACCCATGACAGCTCCTACACCGCCGCGGCCGCAATGCCTGGTGGGCCTGAATTCCGGGTCGGTGACGGCTATGGAAGAGTTGGACATGCGCATCTCCCCGGCAGTACCGATAGAGATGACCGAAACCTTTTCCCCGTGCACCGGTTTTAGCTTGTCGATGAGGTCGTAGTTGGCCAGCATTTTCAGATCGTTGGCCTTTTCCAGGCTGACGCCCTGGTCGTTGATGACCACTTTGTACATGTCCTCTCCCTGGCGCTCACCTTCCAGGATAACCGCGGCATAGCCCAGTCTGGCCAGGGCCTGGGACCCTGTTCCGCCGGCGTTGGACTCCTTGATGGTACCGGTAAGGGGGCTTTTGCAGCCAACGGACATGCGTCCGGATGAAGAAGCAGCCGATCCGCTCATGAGTCCCGGAGCAATAACCAGTTTGTTCTCCGGTCCCAGGGGGTGGCAATCCGGGGGAACCTCTTTGTAGACCACTGAAGTGGTCATGCCGCGTCCGCCCATTCCGGCATAGTCGCCTATGGGCTCTTCTGTAGCCTTGGGACCGCCCGGGGCCCCAACATCGATTCTCAAGATCTTGTCCATGAAAATACCTCCTTCAAAGGGTTGAGTCTTTATGCAGTTGCCTGTTTATGCCTGTATCATACCTTGAGTATTCCGGCTGCAGGGCAAAGCAGTGCAGGCATAGTCATGCTCATGCCTTTGCAGTCCGGGTAACCGCCTGAAAATGTATTACGTCAGCATGCTTGCGAGCTGGCGCAGATGCGAGCGTTCCTCTTCAATGCACTGCTGGACGAACTTTTTCTCCGATTCCGGTACAAGCTCGCGCATCTCCATGAAGAAAAGGATAGTATCCTTTTCAAACCCCATGGCCAGTCTTATGGCCTCGTTCTCATCACCGGCTTCAGTCAGCCTTTTCTGAAGATCCGGGGAAAATATTGAGTGAGAATCAATGAGTGCAGACAGGTACTGGCTGTATTCATCGCTGGTGCTCCAGGCCGGCAGTTCTGTCTTGCCCAGGCGCTCCTTGAACTTTGCAAAAATCTCCTCGTGCCTGGATTCCTCCTTGGCAAAATACAGAAAAAAATCCTTGGCATCCGGGTTTTTGGCCGCTTCTGCGGCTCTGGTATAAAAGGCCTGCCCCTGTTGTTCAATATTTACGGCTGCTTCGACGATCTCCGCCGCCTTGAAAAAACCGGCCATCTTATTCTCCTTGATTCAATTACTGGTTCGCCTAAAGTTCATTGGGCAGGGCCCGAAGCTGTTCGTAGCTGAACACGGGTCCGTCCACGCATACATAACTGGTGCCGATATTGCATCTGCCGCAAAGTCCTATGCCGCATTTCATGCGCTTTTCCAGGGTGGTGATTATCTGGTTGTCCTCGAAGCCCAGCTTTTTCAGGGCCTGCAGGGTAAACTTGATCATTATGGGCGGACCGCAGGTCACAGCTATGGCATTTTGTGGCGTGGGAGCCATTTCCAGAAGTACGTTGGGAATAAGTCCCACCCGGTGTTCCCAGCCCTCGGCCTCGTTGTCGATGGTCAGCACCGTTTCCAGGTCCTTTCTCTCCAGCCAGTCCGGAAGCTCGTAACTAA
The DNA here is from genome assembly GCF_003838035.1 of Desulfonatronospira sp. MSAO_Bac3. Lineage (NCBI taxonomy): Bacteria > Pseudomonadati > Thermodesulfobacteriota > Desulfovibrionia > Desulfovibrionales > Desulfonatronovibrionaceae > Desulfonatronospira > Desulfonatronospira sp. MSAO_Bac3. The sequence continues at coordinate 6,523 of NZ_QYZY01000028.1, forward strand.
AAGCCATGTCCTGAGGACTGCGCGCCCCGTAAAGCAGCTGAATCCGGCCGTAGTCGTCGCGGTTGTCCAGCATGAACAGAAGCAGGGTGCGCAAAGGGGCCATGCCTATACCTCCGCCCACTATCAAGATATCCTTGCCCTTCATGGACTCATAGGGAAAGTAGTTGCCCAGGGGGGCACGCACCCCTATGCGGTCTCCTTTGGTCAGGCTGTGCAGTTTGGTGGTCACTTCTCCGGCGCGCATGACGCTGAACTGCAGATACTCCTTGCGCGTGGGCGGTGAGTTGATGACAAAGGTGGCCTCTCCAGTGCCGAAAACTGATAGCTGTCCCACCTGGCCGGGTTCAAAGCTGAAATCCTGCATGCGGCTGTCTCCGTCCAGGACCACCCGGAAAGTCATTATATTGTGCGTCTCCTGGATGGTCTCCACAATGGTGCCCAGTTCCGGCAGGTAGGGGTTATTTTCTGTCAGATACTGCTGAATGTCCATCATTTTCCGGCCTCCTCGCCAGTCTCGGTCTGATGCTCCATGGCCCTGATGACAATTTCACGGATGTCCACGCTCACGGGGCAGTGCTTGATGCAGCGCCCGCACCCGCAGCAGGCGATCATACCCTGATGCAGTTCGGGATAATAGCTGAACTTGTGCCCCACCCTGTTGCGCAGTCGATGCGCCTTGGTGGGCCGGGGATTGTGGCCGCTGGCCTCCAGGGTGAACTGAAAAGACATGCAGTTGTCCCAGGACCTTATGCGGCTGCCCTGCATGCCAAAACTCTCATCAGTGATGTTGAAGCAGTAGCAGGTGGGACAGAGGTAGGTACAGGCCCCGCAGCTGATGCACTTGGCCGAGACGTCTTCCCAGAAGTCCAGGTCATCAAAGATGGCCAGCAGTTTTTCCCGGGCCGCAGTGAAATCCCGGGGCTCGCCCATGTCCTTGAGGGCCTTGTCCCGAAGCTCCCGTGCTTTGCCCGCTTTGTCTCCTGCCGCCTCCAGAAGGGAGCTGCCGAGCATTTCCCCGCCTTTGTCCGTAACCGCCTCTGCTACGTATCCATTGTCCACCGGGGTGAGCAGGATGTCTGAGCCTGCAGTGTCTCCGGGTCCGGACCCCACACTGTGGCAGAAGCAGGCATTCTCGTGACTTATGCAGGCCACCGAAGCAAATATGGTGGATTCACGCCTGACCCGGTAATAGGGATCCATGTAGTACCCCTGGGTATACACCGGATCAAAGATGACAAACCCTCTGGACCCGCAGGGCCTGGCCCCGAAAACCAGGGTCTTTTGAGGTTGTGCCCGGGGACCTATTTCCACGTCGGTCTGGGCCGGGTCCTCTGGATTTTTGCGGTATGTATAGGCAAAAAGCTCCTCGCTGGCTGGAAAAACCGCTTCCTTGGGAGGCAGTGTGGGCTGGCCCTCCAGCCTGATTTCAGTTCCGGTCTGATAGGGTCTGAAAACCACAGCCTCACCTTCCTGTACCGGGGCAAGTACCTGCATCTGCTGGGACAACTCGTCCAGCCACTTGCCAAGCTTGTCCTGGGATATGTATTTGGCCTCTGCCATTACCAACCTCTCTCGTTGATATTCTCTTCCTCAACTTTGAAAGAGAGAAGCGGCGCAGTCTCGTTGGGATCAACACCGGCTTCGTAGTTGAAAAGCTCCCTGGCCTCCCTGTTGAGCTTGCGCTTCAGGGCCATAATGGGGATATCCATGGGACAGGCCCGCTGGCATTCGCCGCACTCAACGCAGCGTCCGGCCAGGTGCATGGCATGGATCACCTGAAACATCCACTTCTCCCGCACGGAATCTTCCTGGGTCAGCCACTGGGGCTGTCTGCTCTGGGCCACGCAATGATCCCGGCATACGCACATGGGACAGGCATTGCGGCAGGCATAACAGCGGATGCAGCGATGCATCTCCCGCTCCCAGTGTTGGAAACGCTCCTCCAGAGACAGGGACTCCAGTTCCTCAACATCCTGGTATTTATCTTCCGAGGCATGAGGTTCAATGGGCTGCCCTGCAAAATGGTCATAGAGCATGGCGTTGGGGTAGCGGCACCTGGCGCACTTGTCCGCCAGGACATCCTTTAAGGCCAGGTCTCTTTCTTCACCGTTGACCTTTACTTTCAGGGACGAGTCCTGAATCTGCACTTCCCTTACCAGGCCGGTGTTGCCCAGGTGTTTCTGCACCTTGACCATATCCACCACTCCCTGGCAGGGAAAGCCGAATATAACCACGTTTTCCCTGTCTATTAGACCTTCCTGCAATAGCTGGATGACCGCCCGGCTGTCGCAGCCCTTGACCACCAGCCCGACTTTTTTGCCTTTAAATCCGGTCAGGTAGGTGGCGGTATTGTGCACTGCCAGAGGGCCCAGTTCCAGTCGCTCCACGTCCTGGGCCTTGCGCATGAAAAGCGGAGTGGCGTGCAGGGGGTCAAACCCTCTTTCCCAGCCGATGACCATGTCTAAGTCCGGCATGGCTGTTTTTATCTGCTCTTTGAGCTCCGTGATAACAGTCACTATGTGCTCCTTAGTTTCTATCCGGAAAGTCTTTCTTTCCGGATATTGAAATCTATTGGTTTTCTTTCCTTAAACGAGGAATTTTTTCTTTTGGCAAGGAAATCAAACAAATTATGAGGAGGCGTATCTTAATACGTTGACGAATAATTGTGCAGATTGACGCCGCCAAAGGGAAAAATAACCGTTTAAGGATGAAAACTCCTTAAGACTGTGGCGCGGTGGCCGGGTTCTCGTCCTGGAAAGCCCCGAAGCGCGGGGCGGGTCCCAGTTCGTGTATCTGCTCCGTAAACTTGGTCACCACTGTCTGCCAGCGCTGGCCCTCGGATGCCGACACCCAGGTATATTCAAAACGCCTGGGCTCGATGCCCATGGTGGACAGCAGACGCTGAAACATTTCCAGCCTGCGCCGGGCGTAGAAATTGCCCTCGGCATAATGGCAGTCTCTAGGATGACACCCTGATACCAGCACCCCGTCGGCCCCGTTTAAAAGGGCTCTGGCTATAAACAGCGGATTGATGCGCCCTGAACAGGGCACCCGGATGATGCGCAGATCCGTGGGCTGGCTGAAGCGGCCCACCCCGGCGGTATCAGCCCCGCCGTAAGAGCACCAGTTGCACAGAAAGCCTATGATGCGTAATTCATTCTGGTTTAAGGCTGACATAAGGCGTTCACCTCGGCTAGAATCTGGTTGTCTGTAAAATGGGACAGCTGAATGGCTCCCTGGGGACAGGTGGCTGTGCATATTCCGCAACCCTGGCAAACGGTCTCAATAACCTCGGCCTTGGGCTGGCCCCTGAAATCCACTTCCTTGACCGCACCAAAGGGACATACCTGTATGCACTTGCCGCAGCCTATGCAGCGGTTGATATCCACCATGGAAATCACCGGGTCGTTTTCTAACTTGTCCTTGGCGAACATGGCCAGCACCTTGGAGGCAGCAGCACTGCCCTGGGCTACAGAGGCCGGAATATCCTTGGGTCCCTGGCAGGCTCCGGCCAGGTAGACCCCGGCGGTATTGGTCTCCACCGGGCGCAGCTTGGGATGACTTTCCATGTAAAAGCCGTAGGTGTCATAAGAAATACGCAGCTTCTCAGCCAGCTGGGGCGCGCCAACTGCCGCCTCGGCCCCGGCCGCCAGGACCACCAGGTCCGCCTCCATCTCCACCTGGGTGCCAAGCAGGGTATCTGCTCCGCGGACCACGTATTTGTCCCCCTTGGGGTAGATCATGGAAACCCGGCCCCGCACGTACTGAGTACCATATTCCTCCATGGCCCGCCTGGTGAACTCGTCATACATCTTGCCTGGGGCACGAATATCCATATAAAATACATAAGAGTCGGAATCCGGGATATGATCCTTGGTCAAAATGGCCTGCTTGGCCGTATACATGCAGCAGAAACCAGAACAGTACGGCCGGCCCACGCTTTTATCCCTGGAGCCGACACACTGGACAAAAACCACGGTCTTGGGTTCCTTGCCGTCAGAGGGGCGCTTTACGTGCCCACCCGTGGGACCGGATGCCGAAAGGAGGCGTTCATACTGCAGCCCGGTGATGACATCCGGCAGCCTTCCGCCGCCGTATTCCCCGTACTTGCTGATATCGAATACATCATAGCCGGTGGCTGCTACGATAGCTCCCACCTGCTCCGTGACAAACTCTTCCTGCTGCTCAAAATCAATGGCCTTGGTGGGGCAGAGCTTGGCGCAGACGCTGCATTTGCCCTTGGTGAACTGGCGGCAGAAATCCGGGTCGATGACCGCTTTTTTGGGGATGGCCTGGGGAAAGGGGATGTTTATGGCCGTGGTCTTGCCCAGGTTTTCATTGAAATAGTCCGTGGACTTCTTGGCCGGGCACTTTTCCATGCACAGTCCGCAGCCGGTACACAGGTCCCAGTTGACGTAAGCCGGCTTTTTTTTGATCTTGACTTCAAAATTGCCCACATAGCCGCCTACTTCTTCCACCTCGGACATGGCGTACAGGGTGATCTTGGGATGTTGAGCCACGTCCACCATCTTGGGGCCAAGGATGCAGCTGCTGCAGTCCACAGTGGGAAAGGTCTTGTCCAGTTTGGCCATTTTGCCGCCTATGGTGGATCTTTTCTCCACCAGGACCACTTCCCGGTCCCCGTCGGCACAGTCCAGTGCAGCCTGGATGCCAGCCACTCCGCCTCCCACAACAAGCACCCGCTTGTTGATTTCAAACTGCTTGGGATACAGGGGCTGGTTGCGCCTGAGCTTTTCCGCAGCGATGCGGGTCAACTCGATGGCCTTGTTGGTATTGGCCTCCATGTTTTTTCCGATCCAGGAGACGTGCTCGCGGATATTGGCCATTTCAAACATGTAGCGGTTAAGTCCTGCCCGCTCCACTGTGCGCCTGAAGGTGGGCTCGTGCATCCTCGGGGTGCACGAGGCCACTACCACGCCGTCCAGTCCTTTTTCCCTGATGGCCTCAACGATAGCGTCCTGGCCCGGTTCGGAACAGGCATACATGGTATCAGAGGCAAAGGTGACTTCCGGAAACTCCATGGCGGCTTTGGCGACCCTGGCCGTGTCTACTGTTCCGGCGATATTGCTGCCGCAGTGGCAGACAAACACTCCTATTTTCATGAGTTCTCCTTGGTCTCAGGCTTTTTCTTGCCAGCGCTCTTGGATACGGGCTCTTGTTCCCTGTTGCTGCGCATGGCGTCAAAAGCGATACTTGGCTTGACGCAAAGTTTGGAAAGCCCCAGTTCTTTCTGGGGCAGGCCCAGGGCCACCCCTATCAGCTGGGTGTAGTAAAAAACGGGCATTTTGAATTCTTTGCCCATGACTGATGCAGCCTGGCCCTGACGCAGGTCCAGGTTCATCTGACACAGGGGGCAGGCAGTGACCATGGCATGTGCTCCCAATGCCTGAGCCGTATCCAGGAGTCTGCCCGACAGGGTGGCCACTACGTCCTTGCGAGGTATACCGAAAGAGGCCCCGCAGCATTCCACCTTGAGGGGGAAAGGCAGGACTTCAGCCCCCAGGGCCTGCATGAGCCGGTCCATGGCCATGGGATGCTCGTGATCGTCGAACTGCATCACCTCCGGAGGCCGGTTCATGATACAGCCGTAATAAGTAGCCACTTTGAGACCGCGCAGGGGTTTTTCCGGCAGCCGTTCTGCCAGTTCCTTTCCGCCCATTTCCTCGTCCAGGATCTGCAGGACGGATTTTACGGGCATGGTGCGCTGTACAGGCTTTTCCAGAAGGTTGTTCACCTTATGGCGAAACCCGCGGTCACTCAAACGATGCACAGTGCCTTTAAGATTGGAAAGACAGCTGGGACACGGAGTGATCATGGCCTCGGCCTCCATCTCCTCTGCCAGGGCCAGGTTGCGCCCGGACAGAGCCGATGAAAGCAGATGATCCACTGTATGAGCCGGGGTGGAGCCACAACAGCTCCAGTCTTCAATATCCATCAGATTTATCCCCAGGGCTTTGCATACTGCCCTGGTGGATTTGTCGTACTCCATGGACGTGCCCAGACCGGAGCACCCCGGGTAGTAGGCGAAATTTCTCATTTATGCGCCTCCTCCCTGAAGCGTTTGAATATCTGGGCAACCTTGTCCCGGCCCTCTATCTTATGGGGTCTTATGGACAGCTTGCCCTTGGGAAGCATCTTGGGGGCCAGGTCCACGTCTGTCCAGACCCGGCCGGTCCTGGTTATGTATCTGGTCAAAAGCCCCATCTCAAAGACCCGGCCGTGTTTTTCCACCGAATCCAGAAAGCTGTCCCAGAATTTCTTCACTTTCTGCTCGGATACATATCCTTCCCGCCTGGCCATATGGCGCAGCACGTCCATGATGGTGGCCACGTCGATCTCGTTGGGACACCTGGTGGTGCAGGATTCGCAGGTGGCGCAGAGCCAGATGGACCTCGAAGAAAGAATCTTCTGTTTCTGACCGGCCTGCAAAAGGCGCATGATCTGGCTCACCGGGATATCGTACACAAAAGTGTACGGGCACCCGGCGGTACAGTTGCCGCACTGATAACACAGGCGCACATTCTGTCCGCTTTCCTCCTCCACTTTGGCGATGAATTCGTTATCGCTGGAGGCGTGAATATCAACAACTTCCATGATTTCTCCCGGCAAATGATGATTAACCTGATTCCTTATTGTGCTCTCAGGTGGTTGTGTGAAATGATAGACCAAGTAATATACAGACTGCCCTGCCTTGTGTAAAGCTTCACAAAACCACGCAAGTTCACAAAAAATCCAGGCAGCCGGCCGCAGGGACCGGACTGCCTGGAACAGGTCAAGGGGTTATTACAGGGCGGCCTCGAAAATCGCTTCCACATCCTTGTCAGTGGGGCAGCGGGGATTGGTGAATCCGCAGGCGTCTTTCTGAGCGTTGGCGGTCATGGTCTTGATGTCCTCTTTCTTGACATCTTTGCCGTAGCGCTTGCCCAGCTCGATGAGACCAGAGGGAATGCCTACGTCCTTGGACAGCTTTCTGATGCCTTCCAGGGCCTTTTCAGCGGCTTCACGCCGTCCCAGGCCTTCGATGTTTTCGCCCATGAGTTCGGCCATGGTGATGAAGCGGTCCATCTTGGCAATGAGGTTGAACTGTTCGACATGGGGCAGCAGGATAGCATTGCACTCGCCGTGGGGCAGGTCATAGAAGCCGCCCAGCTGGTGAGCCATGGCATGTACGTGACCCAGGCTTGCGTTGTTGAAAGCCATACCTGCCAGATATTGAGCGTAGCACATGCCTTCGCGGGCGTCTACGTCCTGGCCGTTGGCCACTGCAGGGCGCAGGTACTGGAATATGAGGCTGATGGCCTTTTCGGCGCAGGCATCGGTCATGGGGGTTGCTGCCTGGGATACGTAGGCTTCCACTGCGTGGGTCAGGGCGTCCATGCCGGTGGCTGCGGTCAGTGCCGGGGGCATGCCCATCATGAGCAGGGGGTCGTCAACTGCTACGCCGGGGGTGCAGCGCCAGTCGACTATGGCCATCTTCACCTTGCGGGAAGTGTCGGTGATGATGCAGAACCTGGTCATCTCGGAAGCGGTCCCTGCTGTGGTATTTACAGCAACGTAGGGCAGAAAGGGCTTTTCGGACTTGTCAATGCCCTCGAAATCATGGATCTTGCCGCCGTTGGAGACCACAAGGCCGATGCCTTTTCCGCAGTCATGGGAGCTTCCGCCGCCCAGGGTGATGACGCTGTCGCAATTGTTTTTCTTGAAGACTTCAACACCGTCGTGGACGTTGTTGTCAGTGGGGTTGGGAATGGTATCGTCGTAAACGACGCAGTCCATGCCTTCGGCTTTGAGCAGGCTTGTGATCTGCTCGGTGATGCCTGCGGCGGTGATGCCCTTGTCTGCTACTACCAGGGGCTTGTTGCCGCCCAGGGCCTTTATCTTTGCGGGTACTTCCTTGTGAGCGCCCAGGCCGATGAGGGTAACACTGGGGATAAAAAAACCATAAACCTGTTCACGTACTGCCATAACAATCACCATCCTTTTGGGTTAAATAAATTGAATAAATAAAAAACGCTGCACCTGCTTCAAACAGCAACTATTGATCTTTATATCAGCAACATGCATGCCACAAAAATAATCAATTTATTTCAAAATGTTAGACTGAATAAACCTGTGAAGAGTGGTTCTTTTGAAGGACGGTGACAGGACAGGCAGCGCTGAAAAGCCTGTAAAAAAGAATGGCTCAGGAAAAAAACCAGTTATTTCAAAGCATTCATTTTTAGTGATTTTTTGATACGCCCAAAACCGCCTTTTGGGTCAAAAAGATACAGTTTCAAGGTCACATATTATGAAAGAACTGCCCGTTGATTCCAATACAAGCCGGAGGCAGCACCAGCCCTTGAATCAGGGGCTCAGCTCATACGCTACTCCAGCTGGTATTCCTTCATCTTGCGGTAAAGGGTCTTTCTGCCTATCCCCATGGCCTTGGATGCCTGCTGGCGATTGCCCTGGAAGTAGCTGAGAACTCGGGATATATGGTTTTTTTCAGCCAGGCGCAGGGAAAAGATACCCTCCTGCCTTCCCTGCTCGTGAGCGTCCAGGGTCTTTTCCACCAGTTCCCTGGGCAGGGACCTTTCGGTGATGTTGCCCTGTTCAGCCAGGATCATGCTGCGCTCCAGCACGTTTCGAAGCTCGCGCACATTGCCGGGCCAGGAGTAGTTCATCAGGCAGTTCATGGCCTTGTCCGTAACGCGGTAGTCTGTGATGGAAGTATTCAGGCTGGACAGAAAATGCTCCACCAGCAGGGGTATGTCTTCCAGGCGGTCCCGCAGTGGAGGAGTCTCGATATTAAAAACGTTTATGCGGTGCAGAAGGGCTTCCTGAAACCTGCCCTCCTCCACCTCGGTATACAGGTTGCGGCTTGTGGCGAAAATAAAACGGACATCTATGCTGCGCTCTTCTTTTTCTCCCACCCGGCGATATGTCCTGTTTTCCAGGACCCTCAACAGGGACGCCTGGACTTCCAGGGGCAGTTCTCCTATTTCGTCCAGGAAGAGAGTGCCCTTGTGGGCATAGGCCATAAGCCCATCGCTGGATTCAGTGGCCCCGGTAAAGGAACCCTTGACGTGCCCGAAAAGCTCGGTGCGGGCCAGCTCTTTCACTAAGGAGGCGCAGTTTTTTACGATATAGGGCTTGTCCGCACGCTGACTGCCGTGATGAATGGCCTGGGCCGCCACATCCTTGCCCACCCCGCTTTCTCCGGTAAGCAGTACCGGCACCTCGGCGGGGGCGACCTTGTCTACGAGGTAGCGGATGTGTTTTATGCTTTCAGAGGCCCCAACCATCCTGTGCGTCCGGTTGTTGCCGGAGTAAAGCCGGTAACTGCGGTTTTCACGCTGCATGCAGGCCCTCTGCCAGGCCCTTTCTATAACCAGTTCCAGCTTGTCCAGATTGAAGGGTTTGGTGATATAGTCATAAGCCCCCAGCTTCATGGCCCTGACTGCATTATCGATATTGCCGTGGCCGGTGATAAGAATAATCTCCACATCCTGCATACGCTCCTTGAACTCGGTATACAGATCCAGACCGTCACCATCCGGCAGACAGATATCTAAAAGAACAACATCAAACAAGTTCTTCCGGATGAGCTGACGGGCCTGGGAGGCGGAGGAGGCAGTGGAGATGCTTCTTTCCGGTGTGGCGAACTCCTTTTTGAAAAGGGTCAGAATGGACTGCTCATCATCCACTACCAGCACTGAGTACTGCTTGGTCATATCACTCTACAGAGGGGTTTAAAGGAAGACATACCGTAAACCTGGAACCTTTGCCCGGCTCACTGGTCACGGATATCTCTCCCCCGTGACTTTCGACGATATTATAACAGGAGGCCAGGCCTATACCAATGCCTTTGCCCACGGGCTTGGTGGTGAAAAAGGGCTCAAACAGCTTATCCATCTTGTCCGGATCAATGCCACAGCCGTCATCCTCCACGCACAGGCAGACTTCGTTTTCATGCTCAAAGGCCGAGGTCTTGATGGTGATCAGCCCCTTGTCCTGGATGGCATCCTTGGCGTTCACCAGCAGGTTCAGTATCACCTGTTTCAGCTGAGACTCGTCTGCATTGATCAGGGGCAGACCGTCCTGCAGATCCAGTTTGACTTTGAGCCCTTTACGCTTGCGCAGGCTATGATCCACCAGGCGCAGGGTCTCGTTTACCACCCGGTTGAGATTGATGGGAGAAAACGAGAAATGCTTGGGCCGACTGAAGGTCAGCAGAGTCTGGATAATCTTCTGGCAGCGCTTGCATTCCTTGAGGATGATGTCTGTGTATTCCCGGAAATCCTGGGCCAGTTCAGGATCGACGCTTTTTTCAATGCGCGGAATACGCCGGCGCAGCCCTTCGGCGAACCCGTTTATGGCGGCCATGGGGTTATTAACCTCATGGGCCACCCCAGCAGCCAGCATGCCTATGGTGGCCATTTTTTCCACCTGATAGTACTTGGCCTGATATTCCTTTTCCAGGGTCACGTCGCGCTTGAATATAAGAACCCGGTTTTCTTCCCATTCCTTATTTTTCAGGGGCGAAGCCACCATTTCAAACTGCAGGTTGCGGCCTCCCAGCTTGAATATGGCTGTATCCCGGCATACGGAATCAGTGGCCATGGAACGGAAAGCCGGGCATTCCGGGCAGGGATAGTCTTCGCCGCGAAAAAGCTGGTAGCAGAATTTGCCCTCGGGCCGGGGTTCGTCAAAAAATTCATGAAAAACATGGTTGACTGAAATTATGCGCAGATTTTCCGAAAGAACCATCATGACATCGGTGATGCCGTCCAGGATGGCTGCGATCTCTCTTCGGCGCTCCTCGGATTTTCTGTTGGCTTCTTTGAGCTCTTCAATCTTCTGGCGCAGCTCCTGAAAAAAACCCAGTTTGCTGTGTTCGATGCCCACAAGATCATTTAGATCAGGAGTCTTCTGCATCACCAGGCCTCCTGGCATATGGAAAAAAGATCTTCCCATCCGGCCTTGCGCGGATTGGTCAGCATACAGGCATCATGCACCGCCATTTTGCAGATCTGTTCCAGCCTGGATGCATCCGGGACAATGTCGCGCAGGTGTACCGGAATACCAAGTCCTGCAAAGAGCTCTTCCAGCCTGGATATGCCCTCCTGCCCCTGGTCGCTGGAACAGGTAGTGCAGGAGCCCTGCACGATGCGCCCGATAATGCACATCTTTTCCGGACAGGCAGGCAGGTTGTAGCGCATGACCGAAGGCAGCACTATGGGGTGCACCAGCCCGTGCAGGGTATCAAAGATTCCTCCTAAGGAATGGGCCAGGGCGTGCCCTATGCCCAGGCCGGCATTGCTGAAGGACATGCCCGCCGCAGTGCTGGCTATGGAAAGCTGCTCCATGGCTTCGCAGCTTCGCGACTCCAGGGCCGGCTGAAGGTATGCGGCTATGAGCTCAATGGCCTTCATGGCCTGGTTTTCGGTGAATGGCGAGGCCAGAGGGGAGACATAAGACTCGATGGCATGGGCCAGGGCGTCCACGGCCGAAGCCACCACCATCTCGTCGCTCTTGGTCATGAGCAGGTCCGGGTCTATAATGGACACATTGGGCACCAGTGAGCGGCTGATGATGGACATCTTTACCTGGCGCTCCACATCAGTGATGATGCAGAACTGGGAAATATCCGATCCGCTGCCTGCATTGGAGGGTATAAATATCATGGGCGGAAGGGGCCGCATTATCTTGTTGGCCCCCTCATAGTCCCCTATCCTGCCGCCGTTGCCCACAATGGTGCCGATACCCTTGGCCGTATCCATGGGACTGCCCCCGCCAAGGGATATTATGACATCAGCCTTTTCCCGGTCATAAATTTTTGCTCCCTCATGCACCTGGTAGTCCCTGGGGTTGGAGTCCACCTGGTCAAAAGGAATATAATCCAGATTGTCGTCCTTGAGTATTTCCTGAACATGTCCGGCCCATCCCGAGTGTATGAGCCCCTCATCCGTGACCAGAAGGGCCCTTTTAGCGCCCAGGCGCATGGCGCACTGGGCCACGTAGCGCAGACTGCCGTGCCCGAAAATGATCTCCGGGATGGCGAATTTTGTGATTCTGTTTTCAGACATCTATATCCGTTTTACTTTGCCGGATCCTTTCAGGAATCCTGTTGTGAATTTAACTGGAATACAGACTTTAATTCATTGGAACCTATATCGCAAGCATGGAATAAATTATTCCCAGAAGTCCTATCAGGGCTATAATATATACCGGTTTTCTGGGCATTGACCCGTCTTTTTCCATGGCCTTGCCGAACATGAAAAAAACCAGTGGATGCACCAGGAAGGGCATGGAAAAGATAAACGGTATCATCAGGGACGCCTCCTCACCGAACATGCCTCCCTGGGTGGCTGCGAACAGCCCGAAATGGGATATGCCCGAAGAAACCGCCATGGCTGTAAAATCCAGGGACATGCTGGCTAAGCTGAGAAGAGTAAAGCCCCCGAAAACTGCACAGAGCTGCCAGCCAAAAGAAAACTGCATCAGTCCCTTGACCTCTTTTGCATCTTCACCCCCGGCATTCTTCATGGTCCTCATGGAGAGAACCGTAAGAACAACACCCGCCAGAACTATGATAAAGGACGGCAAAAGCATGAGACTGCCCTTTTGAGCGCTCATGGCCAGCACGGAAAAGACGAATATATGCCCGAAAAACGGTACATTGATCATGATGGGGGCGCGGTAGGCCGCGGTTTTGCCCAAATCTCCAGCGGTACAGGCACCGGTAAGACCCGAGTGGGAAAGTCCGCCGGCCATGCCCGGGGCCAGGTTCCTGGCCATGTCGGTCTTGCCGAAGAGCATGAGCAGGGCTATGCCTCCAAACATCCAGAACATCTGCCCGAAAAACCCGTAAGCCAACACCGCGTTCATGCCGGTAATGGCAAAGGCCTCTTCAATGCGCGACCCTCCGATCATGAAGTTGGCCGCCAGCACCACCGGAATGCCTGCAAACAGAAGGGCCCTGATGGTCGGCCCGAATTGCCAGCGATACATGAGCGCTCCCAGACCGGCGGCAATGACCATGGAAAAGAATATCTGGGGCAGGGCTATCAGGGGCTCTATCCACATGGCTACGGTGTAGGAACCGATAAGAATCCCCAGAATGGCGACCATCTCCACCAGACCCATCTTGATGTAGCGCCTTTTATTGGTCACCTGGGCCTTGTGATCTATAAGTATCACAGCCCCCACCAGGCCCAGATAGGCGATAATGGGGTAAAAGCGGCTTAGATCTCCAGCTCCCATTCCCACTATCAACCTGTACAGGGCTTCTATGCCCACCAGGAGGAAAAAGGCCCGGACAATAAAGATAAGCTGAGTTCTGCCGGTACCCAGTATAGTCTCTTCCTTGGAGGGAGTCACCATTTCATCAGGTTCGAGCTTGATCCCCCCCAAAATCTTTCGAAGCTCCTGTCCGCCCACGAAGAACGACACCGTCAGAGCCACTATGGTGGTACGGCTTATGAGATCGATGAGGGAAAACTGCGGCAGTCCAGGGGTGCTGACCCCGCTGGCCACCAGTACGTAACCCATGGTCAGGCCGAAAACGACAATGATAAGTATCGGGGAATAGCGTGTTCCGGCAACAGCCGTCCTGGCCACCAGGACCATGGGAATAAGCAGAAACAGGGAGAGAAAGAACTGGTTGAGCATCTGCAGATTGGCAATCTGGTCAACTAAATGGGTGGTATCCATTGTTAGCCCTCGCATGATTTTGGTTTAGCGGTGGAAAAAACCTGAAGAGAAAGGCTGTTTAATCCAGATCGGGTTGTGTGACAATCAAAAAATCAGCACATCAATAACTGTAAATGCATAGTCACGTCATCAAGGGTGCATTTTAGCGGTTCCAGCCTGAAAAAACCGGCATTGCGGGCGGAAACTAAAAAGAGGGTGAAGAGCAGGAAGGTGGTGCCGGCAATAAAAGGGGAAAACTTGTTTTCATCCGGACAGCAAGGCCGCAGACCGTCAAAAATCCATCACAACAGTATCGCCGTCAGCCAGGGCCCCGGTGATACGCCCTATCTCCCAGGCCGGGCAGCCCATGCCTGCCAGTCTGGAGCAGACCTCCTCACTGTCCCCGGGGGAGACAACCATTACATAACCTATGCCGCAGTTGAATATCTGCAGCATGTCCTCCCAGTTCATCCGGCCCTGCTCTCTGACCCAGTGCATTACCGGAGGGATATCCCAGCTGCCGAAGTTGATCCTGGCCCCCAGCCCGCGGTGCAGTATCCTGGGAATATTGTCGTAAAAACCTCCGCCGGTGATATGCGCCATTCCCTTGATGCGGATATCGCGCATCAGCCCCTTGACCTCTGCGGTATAGATCCTGGTGGGCTGCAGAAGAACTTCGCGGACTTCACTGGAAGTCCCGGGAAAAATATCCTCGCCTTTCAAGCCCGACTGAGTAAGAAGCTTGCGCACCAGGGAAAAACCATTTGAGTGCAGACCGCTGGAAGCAAGGCCGATAATCACGTCGTCGCGCCTTATTTCTCCGCCGTCCACTATCCTGGAGTCGTCAACCACTCCCACGCAGAAACCGGAAAGATCATATTCCCCCGGCGGATAAAAATCGGGCATTTCAGCGGTCTCACCCCCCAAAAGAGCACAGCCGGCCTGAATACACCCCTGGGCTACTCCCTTTACGATCTCTTCACCCTGCCTGGTATCGAGTTTACCGGTGGCCAGGTAATCCAGAAAAAACAAGGGCTTTGCTCCCTGCACCAGGACATCGTTGACAGACATGGCCACCAGGTCGATACCTATGGTATCGTGACGGTCAAAGAGGAAAGCAAGCTTCAGCTTGGTCCCCACCCCATCGGTGGAGGCAACCAGTACAGGTTCCTGGAGCTCGTTCATATCAAGCTTGAACAGTCCGCCGAATCCGCCGATATCGTTGATAACCCCCTTGACATGGGTTTGGGCCACCATGCTTTTGATACTCTCCACAAACCGGCCTGCTTTTTCCGTATCCACTCCGGCCTGCTGGTAAGCCTCTCCTCTCCTGGTCATAAAATCTCCTGAAATAATTGAAAAAATCTGCCTTCCCAGGCAATTAAGCGTATTATTTTCATTGAGAACAACCCGTGCAACAATAATCATTAATGCTTTTTTCTTTCAAACTCAAGAACTTTCCACCTGACTTCTGCTTCATCTGGATCACGGGCCGGACGCACCGTTTCTCCGCAAAAATTTCCGTCATCTACTTGAAAAAACAAAATTTGAACCTATTAATTTACATAGCATGAATATAAAAACGCGTGATGTATCATGTCAGCGCTTTGCATGTGGCATGGGGACTGGCTCTTCCGTCACGCCTGAGGCGTGATTGTCCCAAAAAATGAGATATTTTAAGCACAAAATGATGCTCAAGTGGGTCCCGGAGTGCCTGTCCCCTGCTTTACTTAAAAGCGCTGACAGATACCGCGAAATAAACAGCTATCATCGTAATAGTTAAGGAGGTACAATATGATGCATACTTCTAAACAGGCTATACTTTGGAAGCCCTTGAAGGAGCAGAAGGTCCAGTGCCTGGCCTGTTGCCAGTTCTGCCTCATAGAAGACGGAGGCAGGGGTTTTTGCGGGGTAAGACAGAACACCCGGGGAGAGCTTTTCACCCTGGTGGGGGATAACGTGGCCGCCATGAATGTTGACCCGGTGGAAAAAAAGCCTCTGTTTCATTTCATGCCCGGCAGCATGACCCTTTCCCTGGGCACCATGGGCTGTAATTTTTCCTGCAGTTTCTGTCAGAATTACACCCTGTCCCAGCCTCCCAAGGAGCACCAGTTCCGCCAGGGCCAGCCTGTCACCCCTGAGCAGCTTGTAAGCACAGCCCGGGAATACCGGGCCGGGAGTATTTCCTACACCTATTCCGAGCCTACGGTATTCATTGAGCTTGTCCTGGAGACAGCCCGCCTGGCCAGAGAGAATAAACTCAAGAATATAATCGTCAGCAACGGTTTTCAGAGCCCGGACTGCCTGAAGGAGATGGACGGGCTGATTGACGCAGCCAATATAGATCTCAAAGCCTACACCGAGGATTTTTACCAGAACCAGTGCAAGTCCAGGCTAAAGCCTGTTCTGGACAACCTGGTCAAAATCAGGGAAATGGGCTGGTGGCTTGAAGTGACCACTCTTATCATTCCCGGGCTCAACGACTCCACCAGGGAGCTTAAAGACATGGCCGGATTCATTAAAAACAACCTGGGAGCGCATACGCCGTGGCACATATCCAGATTTCACCCCACCTTCAACCTCACCGACAGGCAGTCCACCCCGGTGGAAACCATCGAAGAGGCCTGGCATACTGGAAAGGAGGCCGGACTGGAATATGTCTATACCGGAAATATTCCGGGACATGACGGTGAAAACACCACTTGCCCCGGGTGCGGGGAAATTGTTGTCTCCAGGCTGGGGTTTCAGTTACGCAGTGTCAATCTTGACAAGGGAGCCTGCGCCGGATGCGGCAGGAAAATAGCCGGTTATAAAATGTCCAGGGCCTGATGGTGAATGATTGTGAAGAGTTATTTAGTTTCCATCCGGAAAGTCTTTCTTTCCGGATGTTGAAGCTGTTGGTTTTCTTTACGGAAACGAGGAGTTTTTTCTTTTGGCAAGGAAGTCAAGCAATTATGAGGAGGCGTATCTTAATACGGTGACGAATAATTGTGCAGATTGACGCCGCCAAAAGGAAAAAGAACCGTTTCCGGATGAAAACTATTTAACGATAGAGCAAAACTATACGTGAACTCCAGCGATCTGTTTTCACGAAAAAAACCTTTAACCATGAAGGACATGAAGGGTATGAAGTCAAGAAAAGAGACAGCTTTTTCCTTTCTGTTTTTTAAACTTCATGCCCTTCATGGCTGGCAACTCTTAATCATGGTTAGAGCGGAAACAAAAGACGCTCAGGCAGTTACTGCTCAATAAATGGCAGCTGCAGGTCGGTGAGCATCTCTGAGAGCCTGGCCGCTTTCTGGGGGTTGACGTTGGTCAGTATGTCCCCTGCTTCCCTGCCCCGCATTCCAGCCAAAACTTTGACAGCTATGTCTTCGTTCAGGGTCTCCAGGACCTGGGCTGCCTGAGGAGGCTCCATATTTGAATAGACATCCACCAGGTGGGCGATTTTTTCATCGCGGACCACGTCAGCCTCTTTGAGCATCTCATCCACTTCGGCCTGCAACCCTCTGAGTTCTTCCAGCTTGGCATCCAGCTCTTCTTCCAGATCGCGCAGGTTGCGCTCCCTGCGGTCCAGCTCAGCCTCACGTTCCCGGAGCCTTTGCACCTCCCCCGGGATATCCTCTTCATCCACTTCCTCCACGTCTTCATCGTCTCCGTCATTGTTGTTGTCCCCGGGAGCGGCCATGGCAAGCCTTGTTTCCATGACAGGAGCTTTCTGGGTCACGGGTTCACCTTCCGTCTGGCTTTGCTGACCCGGCAGGGCGAAAATAAGCCCCAGCTTAATCACCGCCAATACCATGATCATCTGCAACAGCCTGGAGGGCCTCAGGCTGGTAGCGCAGAACGGCCATTTCATCAAACTCTTTTTGTTCTTCTTGTTGCTGCTCATGGTCAAATTTTACCTTTCTATTGTGTTTCAATCTTTCCAGAACTTTTTTCTGCTTGCTTTTCTCTACGAGTTCCTGGCGTTTCTGGTTGATATCCCTGGACAACCTGCCCAGTTTCTCTTCGGCCTGGACCAGGTCAAGATTCAGACGGTCCCGGTAAAGGTTGTAGAGCCAGATATCGGCCTGGGTTATATCTTGTTTCTCTTCCATGCTCTGCCTGGCCCGCACCCTTTCCTCCAGGATCTCCTGGACCACCTGGTTCTGCTCCTGGTATCTCTTCCTGGCCAGGGCCAAGGCTTCTTTGGCCTTGTCCTCCTGCTGCCGGCGCAGGTCCAGTACTTTCTGCAGGGAAAATATAAAATTCTTTCTCATGAATGACAACCTTGTTTTCCGGATTTCTGCCTGGGCTGATTCAAAAAATGTGCCTTTCCCTGAAAACAGGCTTAAGCCATACTGCCCTCGGAACTTGAAGCCCTCTGGACCTTTATAGTGAAAAAAATTAATATCAATTTTCTCTTCCGCAGAACTTAAGTTTAAACCTGCAACAAACTGAAATCAAAGGACTATAAAATGGACAGTCAAAGAAGTATCTATCTCAAAACCATAAGCATTGATGAAGCACTGGAAAAGGTGCTGGAGGAAATTACTCCCGCCAGCCTGCCGGGCCGTGAATCCGTTCCCTCACAGCAGGCCCTGGGCAGGGTGACAGCAGGGCCGGTCCGGGCCAGGTATTCATCCCCCACCTTTCACAGCGCAGCCATGGACGGAGTGGCTGTAAGGGCCGAAAGCACCTTCACCGCCCGGGAGGACAACCCGGTGATACTTGAGAAAGGGCGGGACTATGTGGAGATAAATACCGGCAATCCCATTCCTGATGGTATGGACAGCGTTATCATGGTGGAAAAAATCAACCAGGAGGACGAGCACAGCATATCCATTGAGCAGCCGGCCTACCCCTGGCAGAACGTGCGCCGCATAGGCGAAGATATAGTGGCCACAGAGCTTCTGCTGCCCCGGAATCACGAGATATCCGCCTATGACATAGGAGTATTGCTCAGCGGAGGCATCTGGGAAGTGGATGTATACCAGCAGGTGGGCATCCATGTAATCCCCACCGGGGATGAAGTCCTGGATTTTACATCCCGGCCGGACCCCAGTCCCGGACAGGTCATCGAGAGCAATTCCCAGGTGCTTGCCGCCATGGCCCAGTCCTGGGGATGCAGCTTCTCGCGCACCGCCCCGGTACCAGACGAACCACAAAAGCTGGAAAAGGCCCTGCAGGAAGCCCTGGACTCCCAGGCCCATATCGTGGTCATCGGGGCCGGTTCGTCGGCTGGCAGCAAGGACTTTACCCGCAGAATCATCCAGGAAAAGGGCCGGTTACTGGTGCACGGCCTCAAGGCCATGCCCGGCAAACCCACGGTGCTTGGCATCTCCCACAACAACAAGATCCTGGTAGGAGCTCCGGGATATCCAGTAAGTTCTGTAATCTGCTTTGAGCAAATATTAAAGCCCCTGGTTTATCATCTGTCGGGAAAAACCCCGGAAGAACCGGTGACTGTCGAGGCCAGACTGACCCGGAAAATACCCTCCAGACTGGGAATGGAGGAGTTTTTAAGGGTCTCTGTGGGCCGGGTGGGAGAACAGTACGTGGCCACTCCCCTGCCCAGGGGCGCGGGCATGATGACCACCCTGACCAAAGCCCAGGGCATGACCAGAATCCCTGCCGACCTGGAAGGGATGCAGCAGGACAGGATGATCGAGGTACAGCTTCTGCGCAGATCCCGGGAAGTAAACCAGGTGCTGGTAACCGTGGGCAGCCATGACAACACCGTGGATTTTCTGGCCAATGAACTGGCCCTGTTCAACCCTCCGGTCAGGCTGGCCTCAACCCACGTGGGCAGCATGGGCGGCATTACCGCGGTCAGGCGGGGTACGGCGCACATGGCCGGCATACATCTTTTCGATCCTGAAACCGGGGACTACAACTTTCCATTTCTGGATAAATATGCCCCTGACCTGGACTACAGGCTTATCAACCTGGCTGTGCGGCACCAGGGCCTGATGGTTTTACCGGGCAACCCGAGAAACATCCGCTCTCTGCAGGACCTGACCCGGGATGACGTGGAATTCGTCAACCGCCAGAAGGGAGCAGGCACCAGGATCCTTCTGGATCATCATCTGCAGCAGGCGGATATTTCCCCTGAAAAGGTACGAGGCTACTCCAATGAAGAGTACACGCATATGGGGATTGCAGTAAATGTCCTGAGCCGGACCGCTGATTGCGGGCTGGGCATCAAGGCCGCAGCACAGGCCCTGGGTCTGGACTTTGTGCCCCTGGCCAGGGAGCGCTATGACCTGCTCATCCCTGCAGATTTCATCCAGGACG
>NZ_QYZY01000292.1:0-8099 GCF_003838035.1 Desulfonatronospira sp. MSAO_Bac3
CCCGGAGTAAACGTGGCAGTGCTGGCCACTGGAGAGCCGGAATACGAAAGTTTCCTGCAAAGTCTCTCAGACAGACCCAACCTGTACGCTGTAATAGCTTTTGACGCCCAAAAAGCCGGACAGATCAGCCTGGGCAGCGATGTCTTCCTCATGCCCAGCCTGTTTGAGCCCTGCGGCATCACCCAGATGCAGTCCATGAGCCATGCCACCCCGCCCCTGGTGCGCTGGACCGGCGGCCTGGCGGACACTGTCAGGCCGCACAACGATCCCGCGGGTACAGGCTTTGGATTTGACGGCTCGTCACGCAGGGAAATCCTCACCAACCAGCTGGAAGCAGTAAACCAGGCCCGACAGGTGTACACACAAAACCCGCTGCATTTTCGCGCCCTGCAGTATACAGGATATTATGAAAGGTTTCTCTGGGCAAACTCCGCACTGGAATACATTGAAAAGCTCTACCAGCCGGTTATGAAGATGTGACTGCAAAAGGTCATTTTTGTCACGCGAACCACGCGAAGCGCGTGGCAGGGCGCGTGACAGAGGTCAGAGATCAGACGTCAGAGGTCAGTAAAAACAGAGAGTTATGCAAATTATTAATTTCTGAATTATTGATTTCTCGACTTTTTGCAGATGCATCAATATCTCAAATGTTCAACTGGGCTATCAATTATTTATTAAGTAGCAACTGCTACTATCATAAATATCCCGTTTTAAGCTATTATTCAGAGGGTTTTAATGGCCTGGAAAAATCATAAAGAGTTTCCGGAGCTATATCTATATCGCCTGGCCAGACAACTGTACCATGGTTAACAGTGGCACATTCAAAAATCTTCTTTTCCTGAAGACTGTCAAATGGTTTTTTCATAAGCAAAGGATTCATATCAAAAACACGAACCTCTCCATTTTCAAATTCCAATTTTAGAAAAAAGTTTTCATTGGGCTCTACCCTAACTACATCCAACAACTCATTCATACGGACCTCCATTACTGTAAAGGAGCTATTCTAAAGGGCTTTTCACCACTTATGGCAAGCTCCCAGTTAGCCAACAACTCATCATAATGGATTTCTATCCATGCCTGCACTAGTTTAAGTTGCTTGGATGGGAACTTACCGGCTAATACTGATCCATCCTTAATGGAAACAGCAGCCTTATTATCTTGATAGCGTACATGGATATGAGGAATATTATGCCTAACATTGTCCTCGTAAAAAATATAAACAATAATCCCATAAAACATACTTATTGTTGGCATCTGCAATTCCTATGGTTATAATTAAAACAATGTCCAGTTAAATATATTATAGTATATAATGAAGACAGCTCATACAACCACCCCCGGCCCCTCCTTGGCTAAGGAGGGGAGTTTACACCGTGCTCGTAATGCTATGCTGAGGAGCAGGCCCGGTTAAACATTTCCATGCACCGCACATAAAAAAACCTAAGCAACCTTCTTGCCTTTGCGTGAAAAAAATAGGTTGCGGGCATGGCCCCGTGTTAACTGATAAATCTAAAGTCCCAACATATACACATATATACTATTATATTCATGTCGAGCTTTGCTGGCAAGCCACTTATCTGACAAGTATAAAATCTGCCTCAGTCCGTAAACCCGGGAGGTAGATCATCCGGTTCCTCTGTGTCCGGCATGATCTCTTCCGGGGGCTCGCGCTCGCGGTCCGGATCCGGATCCAGGACCATGCCCTGGGCCCGGCCCTCCTCGATATACGAACCTTTGTTCATGCGCAGGGAATTCATGGGCTCCACCACTATGGCCGACTGGGCCTGCACCGGGCAGTGAAACTCGCAGGCACCGCATCCGGAACATTTTTCCAGGACCACGAAAGGCACCGGTATATCTATGCCCGGCACCCGGCGCAGATCCAGGGCCGCATAAGGACATACCTCGAAACAGACCAGGCATTTCCTGTCCCAGGCCCAGGCCAGGCATTTGCCCCGTACCACCCTGGCCGTGCCCATCCTGGCCCAGACCCTCTCGTTTATAGGCAGGTCCCTGATGGCCCCTGTAGGACACACCCGGCCACAGACATTGCATGTGGGATCACACGGTCCCCGCCTGGGCAGGGCTTTGGGGCTGAAAAGTCCCAGCACTCCGGACTCAAACCAGACTGGCTGCAGGGTATTGGTGGGGCAGGCCTTCATGCACTGCCCGCACCGGATGCACCGGGAAAGAAAATCCTCCTCTTCCAGGGCCCCGGGAGGGCGGATCAGAAACTGCGGGGCAACATTGCCCGGGACGATATCGCCGCGCACTTCTCGAATGCCTGTCTGCAAAAGAAGGGCCGATCCCACGCCCCCCAGGACCGAAGCCATTACTTTACGTCTCTGGGGCATAAATCCGGATACAGCGGGTTCTTTGTTCCAACCCGCCTGAAAGGACACAGCCTTTTCCGGGCAGACCCGCACGCACTCCAGGCAGACAATACATTCCTGGTGGCTGGTTCTGTGCGGGTCTTCCTCGATGGCCTGCATGGGACATCTTCTCTGACAGAGACCGCACTCGGTACAAGAGGTAGAGACTTTCCTGCGCAAAAGAGGCTTTCTGGAAAAAAGAGCCAGCAAGGCCCCTGCCGGACAAAGACTGCGGCACCAGAAACGCGGAGCTAGAACAACCAGGGAAAAAACCAGTATGAAAAAGGACAGGATAAATATCTGGGTGGCGAAACGGTAGACCTGAGGTTCAAAATAGGCCAGGCTCTGCAGCCCCAGGCTGGAATAGACCGGATACAGGCTGTCCAGTCCCAGGTCGGTGAGATGCACTGCAAAAGGATATATCACCAGCCCGTAAAAGCGGGTTATAAGAGACAGGGGTGAAGCAATAAATACAGAGGACACTCCCACAATGGCTGTACCCAGGATGAAAAACAGCACCAGGTACTTGACCCGGCGAAGGGTCAGGAGTGACTGGACTGACAGGTTTCTGCCGGAATCTCTTGGCCTAAAAATCCGGTCGCTTATATCCAGGGTGACACCCATGGGACAGATACAGGAGCAGAAAAAACGCCCCAGAAACAAAGTGGCCAGGATGATCAGAAGCCCGGGCAGCAGGGCCCCTGCCCACTCCCTGGCCCCCAGCACAGTACCTGCAAAGACAAGCGGGTCCAGACGCAGAAAAAAATCAGTGGGGAACCAGGTCCTGAGGGGAAAGGCCGCCAGCAGAAGCAGGGTGATAAAAGCAAAAAGACTTAGAGTCTGCAGGGTCCTCTTGAAATTCATCAGGCATCAACCGTCTGGATCTCCAGGTTGTCCAGGTCCATCCTGCCCAGACCCCGCTCATGGGCCATTTTTATATGCTCCACCTGGTCTGGCCGGATCTTTCGTCCATACCAGGGAAACAACTCCACTGTCTTGGCGTCTGCAGCCACCATATCCCTTGAGGCTAGCACAAGCTCACCCTCAATGACGTCTCCCGGCCCCTGCGGACCGTGGCTGGACAACACCCTGGTCGCGTCCACCACGGTGAGATCCGCCTTGAGCAGGGTGCACAGGTCCACTATGGCCTGGTTCAGATTGTAGCGGCTGTGCATCACACCCCGGTTGCGGATGAGTCCCATCATGCCCTTCATGGAAACACTGACCCCGGTGGCTGAATGTGACTTGGCCACGGGAGCGGCAATCAAAACATCCGCATCCAGAACATCGCGCATGACCTCGGTGCTTCGAAAACTTTCACCTTCAGGAATGGACACCTCCTGAAAGAATCGACGGGAATCAAAGGTCTCTACCCGGGTATTGGGGATATCTGCACAGGCATCCCGGATGCCTGAAAGCTCCATGCATCTCTGGGCCGACTGCAGGGTGTTGTCCAGGACCATGACCCTTGATGCCCCGGCATCCACGCACATCTCAGCCAGGGCACTGACCACCCGGGGATTGGTATTGGTGGCCCGGTCCGGGGTATGGGCAAAGCTCATGTTGGGCTTTATCACCACCTTGTCCCCGGAACTGACAAATGAAGACATGCCGCCCATGAGATCCACACAAGCCCTGACAGCCTCTGTCGGGCCGCCCCTGGCTACGCCGATATCCGGGCTGTTTCCTGCCCTGGAAACAGACGCCTGACCCAGAACTCCAAGGCCGGAAAAAGCCACTGCAGCCGCCAGACCCGCCTGACTTTTCAAAAAATCCCTGCGTGACAAGGAATTCTCCGGCATCAACCTCTTCAACACCCTGTATTTTTTATTCATAGCTCCTCCGGCAATCTGAAAAAATGCGGTTCAAGATGAAAAACCGATAAAAAATGTTCAGATTGTTTTATAATCATAGAGCTACATCTAAGCAAGAACTATTATCAATCAAAGAAGTTAAAGTCCAGCGGGTGAGGCGCACTGTCTTCAGATACATGGACTATTGCGGCTTGGCTAAAGGGAAAAAGCACCGTTTCCGGATGAAAACTAAATGTATCGTCTTGTTGAGATCACGCTTCTGAAAACTTTTCTGCGCATGAAGTCAGCTTTTCCGGGGGCATGGTAAAGAAGGTGGGTCCTGAAGCACAGGCAGGAATATGTTTCCGCGAAATCCTCCCGGGCATCCTTGCGCGCCCTTTTTGAGACAAAGCCTTTTTCAGCCCTGCGCAGGGCGAACCATTCATCCCGCAAACCCTGGTCCAGGACCCGGAAAAACACATGGTGCCCTATCTCGTGGTACAGGGTATGAAAAAAAACATCCCTTGTCTTGAAGGGATAAATAACCACCACCGAGTCCGAACTGTCCCAGTCATGCAGGTATGTGCCCCTGGCCCGCAGGGACTCGGGATTGTTGTTGATATAGGCCATTTCCAGGGCCAGGCTGCGCTCGGGATCGTATCGGATTATCTTTATTTTGGCGTAGTGCTCCCGGGGCAGGCGCTCTACAGCTGCCCTTATCTCATGGGGCGAAACCAGGCTTTGCCGGGAAAAATTGACTATTGCCACACGCATTGCTGTTCATCCGGAAATTTTGTACTCGACTTTTTATCCATGATAAATTTATGCAAATAGCGTGCGCAAAGCAGGACATTGATACTCCACCGGGACAGAAACTTAAAAAGCCCGGCCTCAAAGCAGATTTGCGGCCGGGCTTGAACACTGGCAACCATTCAAAATGCTGTGCCCCTGTTCTTGCTCTCTGATATTGGGTAAATTGATAAGAGTTAGTAAACCACCCTTCTGACCCCGTCAATTTCCAGGAGTTTCTCCTGCATCTCGGAAGTAGGTTTTTCCTGGATGGTATATATGGTCTGGGCCAGCCCGTCCAGGCGTCTGGAATTATTTTCCTGGATGTTCACCCCCAGATCGCCGAAGGCTGTGCCGAACTTGCCGAACATACCCGGCTTGTCCTCATGGGTAATGAAAATGGTATAAAGATCAATGCCTTCGTCGATTACAGTCTGGCCCACATTGACTGACTGCCTGAAGTCCCCATATTTTAAATACTTTGAGACCACATCGGCGATTTCCATCCCTGTCTTGCGGGCGGCATTGGCTGTGGAAGCCCCCAGGTGAGCGCTAAGGACAATATTGTCCAGTTCGGCCAGCTTGCTGGTAAAAGGCTCGCCTTCGCGCTTGGGTTCCTTTTCGTAGCAGTCCAGGGCCGCTCCGGCGATCCTGCCGTTTTTAAGGGCATAATAAAGGGCGTCTTCCTCCACATTCACCCCTCTGGAAGCATTTATCAGGAAAGCGCTGGATTTCATGCGTTCAAGCTCTGGCTCTCTTATCAGGGTGTGCGCCCCTCCGGTGTTGATGCTTACAAAGTCGGCATGATCCAGCACCTCTTCCATGGAATCCATATAGTCCACTTCCGAATCCATCCAGCGCTGCATGTCAAAGCCGATGACCTTCATGTCCAGGTCCTTGGCCTTGGTGGCCACGGCCTGCCCTATACGCCCGCATCCGATGAGGCCCAGGGTCTTGCCCTGCAGTTCCACACCTTTAAAACGGGCCTTGTGCCAGATGCCCGATTTCAGTGTATGGTGGGCAAAGGGCACTTTGCGGGCTATGGCGAACATGAGCCCGATTACATGCTCCGCTGTGGCATTGATGTTGCCGTGCGGGGCGAATTTGACCACAACACCGCATTCCTTGGCGGCCTGCAGATCGATGTTGTCCGTGCCTACTCCTCCGCGGCCGATTATCTTCAGCTTGCCCCGCTTAGTGGTGGCTGCCTCGATGAGCTCCCTGTTTACCTTGGTGGCGCTGCGCACCAGAAGGGCGTCGAAATCAGGAAGGTCTCCAAGCAGATCTTCATAATCACGCTTTTCCGTGTCCACGCTGAAACCTTCCCGGCGCAGAAAGTTGACAGCTTCATCCACCAGGCCGTCATTTGCCAGAATTCTCATAAACTTTGACCTCCTTTGCCAGACCCTGTGAAGGGCACCTGTTTTTTAAGCCTGCAGTATGCCTTTCAGTGTCTGCAAGTATTCCTCCAGCATATCCATATTTATATCGCCCAAATGCCCGATACGGAAAACTGCTCTTTTTCCGGCCTGCTCCAAAGCGTCATTGAGCTTGCCGTAACCCGGGTCAAACAGGTATCCTTTCTCCCGCAGGGTTTCCTTGATTTCCTTCAGCCTGGCCGCTGTCATACTTTCAGGAACGCGTATGCAGGTCACTGTTGGAGAACTGTAGCCTTCTGGAGCAAAGAGTTCAAAGCCTTCAAGTCCAGAGACGAATTCATGCACTGCATCACGCATCTGTAAATGTCTTTTGAAGCGGCTTTCCACACCCTCCTCATTTACAATATACTCCATCTGCAGATACATCTGGTTGGCCAGGGTGCAGTTGGGAGTGGTCAGAGTCTGAAATTTTCTGGCCCTGGGCAGCTGGCCCAGAATGTCGGAAACAAAGCCACGGTTGGAAACCTTTTCCGCCTTGGCCAAGGCTTCCGGACTCACAAAGGCGATCCCGAAACCGGCCGGAAGTCCCAGGCTCTTCTGGGTGGAAGTTATGTACATGGCACATCTGGTATCCTCGATATGGCTGGGGGAACCTCCGAATATGCTGATTCCATCCACCAGGGCCAGGGCCCCGGACCTGCGGATGACCTCGCAGGCAGCCTTGATATCATTGGTAACACCTGTGGATGTCTCGTTGTGGGTCAGGGAAACCACCGCCGGCCTGTGCTCATCCAGGGCTTGCTGCAGCCTGGCTGTATCTATGCATGAGCCGGGATCAAACTTCAGCTGAACAGCATCCTTGCCGTTCACTGTGGCGATCTTGTGGTAAAGGTCTCCGAATGCCCCTACAGACACATTGAGCACCTTTTCACCGTCAGCCACCAGGGACCTGATGGAGGCCTCCATGGCATTGGTGCCGCTGCCGTTGAAAATTATCACCTCGTAATCGTCCGGTGCACCGGCCAGAATCTTGAGGTTTTTCATTATGGGTTCAAAACGCTTGCGGTTTTCTGCGTCCCTGTGGCCGAATTCCGGCCAGAGCCCCGCCTGACGTACCTCCGGGCGGACATAGATAGGACCGGTTATAAAAAGCTGCAACTCGGGAAACGGACTTTGCATCAATCTCTCCTCCTGATAAAATTCAAATCCTGGTTTTAGCCCAAAAAAACCGCCCGATTCTCACGGAAACGGCTCAGCCCGGAAAGACGGGCATACAGACCGGGCGCGCTCTGGAAACATAGAAGCATCAAGGTTAATGCAACTTGAAAAGACTCTTCAGGTGGGTATTGCAGGCGAGCAATGGCGTGTTAAAAATCCAATGCTCCTTATAAAACCTCTTATTTGAAGATAATTAGACTGGATGGATTAAAATGTCAAATTATATCTCAGGGTGTCTGACACTGAAAGAGCAAGGATTATTACTACTTGCTGCGAATTAATCCCTGCTTGCTTTATTGCGGAAAATTACATGAATAACTCTGTTTTTCCTGTGGCCAGCCCCCATGAAGATTGACCTGCAAAAAATCAAAAACAGATGCCTTTTAATTCATCTTTTTAACTGTTTGATTTTGTGCACTCTGCCTGTCAGGGGCAAGCAGCTCACACTGACTACTGCCCATCCTGGACAGGCCGGTCGATTGCTTCCCGCACTCTGGACAAAAGTTCCGGCACCCGGTAAGGCTTGGCCATAAAGCCTACGCGACCGG
>NZ_QYZY01000293.1:0-8418 GCF_003838035.1 Desulfonatronospira sp. MSAO_Bac3
AAAGAATGGCTGCACCTGGCCCCGGAGATGCAGGACCGGGATACTTATCCACGCCTGAATGAGAACTATATACTGGCTGCAGGCGAGGGCGAGGAAGAGATAATGCAGGCCCTCAATGTCCAGGATCTGGAGCAGGGAGAGCAGGGTCTGCAGGTGCGCATTGAAAAGGGGTATGCCGTTGCTGCCTTTCCCATACTGGACTATGCAGGCAATGCAGTCGGGGTCTCCGCCCAGTATCTGGATGTAAGCCAGCAGCAGTTCAGGCTGGCCTGGATGAACCGCCTTCTGTGGGGCACTCCTCTGGCCATTATGCTGGTTTTTCTCCTGGTGGGGCGCAAAGTGGTCCAGCAAAGCGTTATAGAACCCATCAGCCGTATCCGGGAGCAGATACAAGGTATCCAGGAAAATAAAGAAAGCCTGGGCCGGCGGCTGGATCCCGGGTCCAGGGACGAACTGGGCCAATTGACCTCGGACTTCAACCGGCTCATGGACAGATACCATGAGATGCTCACTTTCAACACCATGGTCCTGGACGCTATCCCGGACCCGGTGTTCGTGGTGGACAGCAATATGCACATCATGCACGCCAACCGGGCCACAATGGACCTGGCAGAAGAGCACGACCCGGAAGAATTGAGATATTATACATGCCGGCAGGTATTCAACGCCGACTGCTGCGGTCTGCCCGAATGTCCCATAGCTACCCTGCAAAGAGGCGAAGATGTGGATACCAGACAGATTATCCGCTGGGACCGGGGTGAAGGCCGGGTCATGTATATCCGGCCCAGGGCCAAGGTGCTGCGAGACCGTGAGGGCAACATCGCCGGCTACCTGGAACTGGCTCAGGATGTGACCGCCCTCATGGAAAAAGAGCAGGACCTGGAGCAAAAAAACCAGGAGCTGATGGTACTCAACGAAAAATACCAGGAAGCAGCCAGGCAGGCCAGGGAGGCCAGCCGGGCCAAGAGCGAATTCCTGGCCAATATGAGCCATGAGATCCGCACTCCTATGAATGCCATAATGGGCATGACCGAGCTGGCCGGCAACACCGAGCTGACTCCCGAGCAGAAGGAATATCTGTCCATTATTCAGAATTCCTCTGAGTCCCTGCTGGCCCTTTTAAACGATATCCTGGATTTCTCCAAGATCGAGGCCGGCAAGCTGGATCTGGAGTACATAGACTTCAGCCTGCGCGAAACCGTGCACAACGCTGTCTACTCCGTGGCCATGCTGGCCCATCAAAAGGGGGTGGAGCTGGTAGTGCGTGTGGAGCCGGATATGGAGGACGGGTTCAAAGGAGATCCTGACCGCCTGCGCCAGGTACTGGTCAATCTGGTGGGCAACGCCATCAAGTTTACCCAGCAGGGTGAGGTGCAGGTGGAAGTCCGCCTGGCGGCAGCAGAAGAAATGCTCCAGCATGCAGCCCGGGACGAGGGTTACCTCTCAAAACTGCAGATACTCTTCAGAGTTGTGGATACCGGCAGCGGCATTGCCTGGGACAAACAGGAAGGTATTTTTGAGGCCTTTGTTCAGGCGGACGGCAGCTCCCGCCGTAAGTACGGGGGCACAGGGCTCGGGCTGTCCATAAGCAGCCGCCTGGTAGAAATGATGAAAGGCCGTATCTGGATGCAAAGCGAGCCCGGCAGAGGCAGCACTTTCAGCTTTGTGCTGCCCCTGGAGCCTGGAGAGGATGCGCAAAAAGAGCAGGTCCTGGGGGATGTAAGCCAGCTGCAGGGGCTCAAGGTGCTCATTGTTGACGACAATGCCAACAACGCCGGTATACTCGAAGAAAGCCTCAGGTACTGGTGGATGCAGCCGGCCATCGCCCAGAGCGGCGGCCAGGGCCTGAAGATGCTGGAACATGCCGCCAGCGCAAATGATCCTTTTCAGGTCATGCTCCTGGACATGCACATGCCGGAGATGAACGGCCTGGACGTGCTGGAGGCCATGCAGGACATGGACCCTTCTGTAAAGCCGGTCATACTTGTACTTACCTCCGGGGCGCAGCTGGGAGACTCCCGGAAACTGCGAACCTACGGGGTCAAGGCCTACCTGTTCAAGCCGGTAAAGCAGTCTAAGCTTCTGGGGGCCATCCTGGATGCCGTATCAGGGGGCATGGACCATGAACAGGAGCAGGCGCAAGAGGGCAAAGGGGAGGAAATTGACGGTTTAAGGCCCTTGAAGATACTGCTGGCCGAAGACAACGAGGTGAATCAGCTCCTGGCCGTCAGGATACTCAGCCAGGAGGGGCATCAGGTCCGCGGGGTCCATGACGGCCGGGAGGCTGTGGATGCTCTGGCCCGGGAGAATTTTGACCTGGTGCTCATGGACGTGCAGATGCCGGTTATGGACGGCCTGGAAGCCACAAGGCTTATCCGGGCCCGGGAGCAGGAAGAGGGTCTTTTAAGGACACCTGTTATCGCCATTACCGCCCATGCCCTGAAAGGCGACCGGGAAAAATGTCTGGAAGCGGGCATGGACAGCTATGTGCAAAAACCCATCCGCAAGGCCGATCTGTTCAAGGAGATAAAAGCAGTGCTGGGAGAACACTCTGGCC
Organism: Desulfonatronospira sp. MSAO_Bac3; assembly: GCF_003838035.1. Lineage (NCBI taxonomy): Bacteria > Pseudomonadati > Thermodesulfobacteriota > Desulfovibrionia > Desulfovibrionales > Desulfonatronovibrionaceae > Desulfonatronospira > Desulfonatronospira sp. MSAO_Bac3. Next base: position 2,558 of record NZ_QYZY01000293.1, read on the forward strand.
GGAGCCAGGAAGAAATGGAAGAAGCCGGTGAAAACATGTCAAAAGATCCAGGTCTTCAGTCGCCGGCAGCTGCTGATCTGGAGACTGCCCTGGCCCGCATGGGAGATGACCAGGAGCTTCTTGCGGAACTGTCCGAAAATTTTCTCCAGACCTACGAAGGCTACATGCAGCGCATCCGCAAGGCTGTGGAGGACAATGATCCGGGTTCCCTGACTCACAGCGCCCATACCCTCAAGGGGATGCTGGGTATCTTTGTGGCGGACGTGGCCTGGGAAACAGCCAGAAAGCTGGAGCATAAGGGCCGCAGTCAGGATATGCAGGGAGTTGAGGATCTGCTGACAGAGCTTGAAAGGGAAGTTGAAGAGGTGACAAGGGAACTCAAAACAAAGTAATATTTGAAATCGTTCAGGGGCGTGGACGGCGTCCATGCCCCTGAACAGCTGCCTGCAGGCTGATGATCAGGTAGCCTGTTTGACAAAAGCATCAATCTCTAAGGCCGGCAAGGTCAAGAGCTCTACAGATCCCCTGGATCCCAGTTCCACGGACATCTTCATCATGGCTTCGTTATCCGGAGCCTCCACGATGTTCAGGAAGTCATAGTTGCCAAGCAGGGCATACTGCTGCTTGACCTTTACCCCCATATCCTCGAGTTCCTTGTTTACTTCCATGATACGTTCCGGTTTCTTTTTCAGGGTCTTGCGTCCTTCATCAGTAAGTTTGCTCAAAACGACATACTCAGGCATATGTACCTCCTTAGGTTATGGGTTCCTGATCAATAATTCCTTCAATCCCAAAATCCTCGAATCCCCCAATCCCTCAATCCCCCAATTCCCCGATCCCAAAATCCCAAAATCCCAAAATCCCAAAATTCTAAATCCGCATCTTATTGTCCCTGATTATCCGGACAAGCTCCCTGGCTGCATCAGCGGGAGAATCAGCGGAGCAGACAGCAGATACCAGGGCCACGCCGTCCACTCCGGTGGCCATTATATCCGCCAGGTTGTCCCTGTTGATTCCGCCTATGGTTATAAGGGGTTTGCCGGTCATGGCCCGGGCCTTTTTCAGGCCTTCCAGCCCGAAGGGCTCCTTGGTGTCGGTTTTGGTCTGAGTGGGAAATACCGGGCTCAGGCTCAGGTAATCCACGTCAGTAAGAGATGCCTGCCAGAGCTGGTCATAGGTATTGATGGACACTCCTATGATTTTGTCCGGGCCGAGCATCTCCCGGACCACCTGGTAGGGCAGGTCTTCCTGGCCTATGTGCACCCCGTGGGCCCCGGCGGCCATGGCCACGTCCACCCGGTCGTTGATTATAAGTGGCACGCCGGAATCAGAAAGCCTTTGCTGCAATGCCCTGGCGGTATTTAAAAACTCTCCGGCTGTGCTGTTTTTTTCCCGGATCTGCACCATGCTTACCCCGCCCTGTACTGCATCCAGCACAACACGGGTTAGATCACGGCCCATGCACAGGCCGTTGTCCGTTACCAGATAAAGGGAGTAGTCAATTTTTTTGGTCATAAACTAAACTCTAAAACATGCAGCCCCCAAAAGCAAGATGCCGGGCGGAAAAGATGTGACAGGAACAGTTATTTAAAAGCCCTTGTGCTCTGGCGGCGTATTTTCAGGAGAAAGACCTGAGGCATTAATAAAGACTGGACAAATAATCTAAATTCATGCAAAAAAACATCAGAAATGGTTGGTATAATCCAGGGGCCAGGTGCTCTGAGCAGGCGGATATTCCTGCAGCATACCCTGGGAAAAGGGTGCTCTCAGGCACGGACAAGTGCCTTTGCAGAGATGATTGCAGTCAAACTTTATTGGATCACAATTTATGCCTGACAACGAAAAATCTACCAGGGACAGATTGCAGGAACTCAGGGAAAAGGCGGAAAAAAGCCTTAAGGAGTATGACGATTTAAGCGGGCCTGCATCGGAGTTTGAAGATGTCCAGGAAGTACTGCAGGAGCTAAGCGTCTACCAGGTGGAGCTGTCCATTCAGAACGAGGAACTTCAGGCCAAGCAGGAGCAGCTGGAAAGAACCAGCAATGAGTACAGGCGGCTTTTTGATTTTGCACCTGTGGGGTTTTTCGTTTTCGACGAAAACGGCATCATAGAAGATGTGAACCGCTACGGGGCGGAAATGCTGGGTATGGATCAGCGTACCCTGCACGGCAAACCCTTTATGCTCTACTTAGACACCACATACCAGAGGGCTTTTTCCGATCACCGCCGCCGTGTTTTCAGCAAAAAGCCAGTGGCGGAAGACGTAAGCCTCAAGCTCAAAGTGCAAAACAGCAGGGGGATCTGGGCGCGCATCAAAAGCATAGCCGTTGAGCACGGCGATCAAAAGGCCCTGCGCTGCTTTACAGCCATGCAGGATATTACCCGGCAGGTGGAATATTCTGAAAAGCTCCTGGAGATGAACAGGACCCTGGAGGGCACCAACAACATGCTGCGCCAGGAGATAGAGGCCAGAAAAAAGGTGGAGCAGGAGCTGATTGAGAGCAGGGATGCAGCTGAGGCGGCCACAAAGGCCAAGAGTGGATTCCTGGCCAACATGAGTCATGAGATCCGCACCCCGTTAAACGGTATCTTCGGCATGCTGCAGCTTATGGAAGATACCTCCCTGGATGAGGAGCAGCAGGAGCTTTTGCAGACAGCCAAGGCTTCCGGCCGGGGAATCTTGACCATACTCTCAGATATCCTGGAGTTTGCCGGCCTTGACCAGGTAGAACCCCGGCTGGAAAACAGGCCTTTTGATCTGCGCAGCGTTGTGCAACAGACAATACAAAGCCTGGAGGCTTCAGCGAGACAAAAGGGTCTCGGCATTAAGCTCAGCATTGCAGCGGACCTGCCGGGAGAGGTCTGCGGGGATCAGGCCAGAGTCAGGCAGATCCTTTTCAATATGCTCAGCAATGCCGTAAAGTTTACCCAGGATGGCGAGATTCATCTGGATGTAAGCCTTCTGCGCAGTTATGAGGACAGTATCCTTGCGGGCTTTGCGTTGAGCGACTCCGGTCCCGGGATATCCGATGATCTCATATTCCAGGTCTTTCAGCCTTTTTCCCAGGCGGACAACAGCTTTACCCGCAGGCACGGCGGCCTGGGCCTGGGGCTGAGCATAGCCCGGAACCTGGTCAAGCTCATGGGGGGCACTATCGCCCTGGATACTGAAGAAGGCCGGGGCAGCACTTTTTACTTTACTTTGAAGCTGGGACTCAACTGCCCTGCCCAGTAACTGTCCTTCATCAAAACATAATTGCGGGAAATATGAGCCGTAACAGTCCTGCCGGGAGCAGGAAGAACCGGCCCCGGTCCATGCACGGCAAGGTGGTTTCAGTACTGCTGTTAATGCTGGCGCTTCTGCCGGTCCTGGTCCTGGGGCTGTATATATCCCTGCCCTTCATCCTGGAAAGGTTTCTTGTAAGCTACATGCAAGACCAGGGCATTCAAGAAGCTCAAATCCGGGTGGACTCCGTGGGTCCCAGGGGGATTCACCTGAGTGACATCCGGGGGGAAAACCTGGGGCTGGAAGTTGACCGGGTGGCTGTGCGCCTTGGGTGGTCAAGCCTTATGCAGGGCAGGGCCGATAGAATTGTGGTCACAGGCCTGAACTGGCGGGCCGGATACACTCCGGAAGGACTGGACCTGGGATTGCCCTTTAAAGGGGACGACCGGGAAAGAGAGTTGGCCGTCCCTGCTCTTCCCTTTGATGTGCTTGAGCTGCAGTCGTCTTCATTTCTTATGGAATACGCAGGCCTCGGCTGGCGGGTGCCCCTTAGCGGTGTTGTCCAGGCCGGGGATGTTAAAAACATCAGGGCCGAATTTGAAACCAGGCTCCTTGGTTCAGCTCTGCAGATAAAGGGTTTGGCTGACCTGGAATCAGGCAGGGCGGATGTTTCGATCCAGAGTTCCTGGCCGGAAGATGAGAGGTTTGAGTCCTTGCCCCGGCAGGGGCTGCCCCTGCAGGCGGAACTTTCGCTAACCTGGGCCGGCGGCCTGGATGATCCAGGAGACGGCTGTATTGATTTTTATGCAGAGCTTGGGCGACAGCACCTGACACTGGCTGGTACGAAGTTCGGCCTGGACAGGGCGGCGCTGAACCTGCAGGGTACTTTTGACGGTTTTTCCCGTGACAGTCTGCAGGCAGGTGTTCAGCTGGAAGGCCTTAAACTGGGTGATTTTCAGTTTGCCGGTATTGATATGCTGCTTAAGGACAGGGGAGTATCGTCTATGCAGGCCCGTCTGGAAAAGCCGGACAGGCTGGATCTGGACCTGACGGGCACACATGAAGACATATTTGCCCTGTGGTCCGGGGATGAGCCCTGGTCCGGAGAGTGGGACCTGGACCTGGCGGGATCTGTATCCCCTGAGCTGGCCGGGGTTTTTCTGCCGAAAGACGCCCTGGTCCAGAGGGACTTTCCCCTGCAGGCTGCAGGTAGACTCAAGGCCTGGGCCATCCGTGATGAAGGCGGGCTGGACTGGCGGGTGTCCTTAGATTCTGCCAGTGCTGAAGCAGGACCGCTGGACCTGCATTTGCCGCAGCAGAAGGCGCAGGTCAGGGGCATTTTTCTGGAACTGTTTCCCGGGATTTCTGCCGGGCCGGATTTGACCACTGTGCGCCTGGGCCGGGAGAGCAGGCTTGGTTTTGATTCCATGTCCATGGACCTGGAGGATGAGCACCTGGAAATACCGGGGATTACCCTGTCCGGCAGAGACGACTGGGCCGGGCTGGATCTGGCTGCGGGAGAAGCACCCCGGATAATGCTGGATGCTTCCTTGCCGGGCGGGCTGGTTGTAAAATCCCGTGACGCACGGGCCTCATTCGCCGCAGGGGGGTTGCAGGCTGACCTGGAGTTCATGGACGGCCTGCCCCGGGGCGGGCTTACAGTTAGTCTTTCCGGGGGCGGGGTAGAACTTCAGGATATGGGCCTTGAACTTGCAGGAATAAGCTTTGGCCTGCCCGTGAGCTGGGACAGCCAGGCACAGGACCGGGGCAGGTGGAATATAGAACATATTTATTATAACGGCGAGAAGTTCCCCGGGCCTGAAGGCGGCGTTGCTGTCAGTGATTACCGGCTCCAAGCTTACGGGGCCTGGGAGGCTTTCCCGGGAATCAAGGCTGATCTGGGACTGGATCTTTTTTTCGGGGACCAGGGTCTGAAAGGCAGGGCAACAGCCGGCACTGACTGGTTTGATGTACCGTCCCGGGAGCAGCTCCAGGACTTTTTTCCCCGGATCAGGGATTTTGATATTCAGGGCCGGGCCAGGCTGGATATACAGGCGGACCTGGATGCAGGGGGCATGGAGCCGTACCTTCAGCTGGAGCTGGAGGACCTGGATGTGCAGGGCCGGGAAGCAGGGATTGCAGCCAGAGGCATATCAGGTCTTGTGGCCCTGGACAGCATCGATCCCTTGTACTCCGCCCGGGACCGGGACAGCTATCTGCATGTCCAGGAGCTTGACACGGATATATTTTCCGCCCGGGACGGTCTGACCAGTTTCAGGGTCCGGGGGGATACACTGCATCTGGACAAAAGCTCCTGGCTGCTGGTGCCACAGGGCAGGATTGCAGTACATTCTTCCAGGTGGGACCTGGAAGCAGGGGAAGGCCGGCTGGATATGTATTTTGAGGACGTGGATCTCCTTGAGTATGCCGGACGGGCCTTCCAGGACAAGATAGAGGGCAGCGGCCTCTTTTACGGGCACGTGCACCTGGGCCTGGATTCTGATAGGATAAGTCTTGGGGACGGATACATATATTCCCTTCCTGGAACCGGCAGGCTGGGCATAAAAGATGAAGAGCTCATGGATACCCTGCTTATGTATGTGCGCCAGAGCCTGGCCGGGCAGGAGTACCTCTC